>JALYUI010000391.1 GCA_030853845.1 Bacteroidota bacterium
ACTCTGTAGTAGCCATCGAGCTTGCGGGCGCGGTCCACCACCTCCTGGTCTTTGTCGGGGGAGCCCAGCGTTTTGCGGGTTTTTATCCAGTTTTCGAACGACTGTTTTTCGTTGTCATAGTTTTCCCGGGCCGTGGCAATGGTTTGTTCGATGCGCTGGTTTTGGTCCTGTAGCGTTTCCACCTGCGATTGCAAGGCGTCCTTCTGCTTCTCCAGCGTGCCGCTCTTCTGGCTCACGAAGCTTTCGAGTTCCGGGCGCTGGCTGGCGGGGTCCAGGTCGCCAATTATTTTTTCAGAAAGCGCAATCAGGAACACGCACAGGACCAGTGAAATCAGAGTGTACACCAGTTTGGAGGTACGCTCCAGTTTTTTGCTGTTGAATTCCATGCGGAGCCGTAAATTAATGTAGCAGTTTATTGCGGGCGCAAAGTAACCTCATTCCGGGCTGGGCCGGAACATGAGGCCAGTCACGCCAGAATATTTCCGGCTGGCACCGAGAATACCGCGCTGGCGGCCGTGTTCACGGCGCAGCTGGTGTGCGGCTGATAATATGTTCCGAAGAGTGCTAAGGGAGTGCGGAATCGCTATAATTTATCCGCAGGGTTTCAAAAATTTCGGCTGTAAGTTGTTCGCCTTTTTCTCCAAGGTTGGTACCTTTTAAGCCTATGTAAGTATCATTTCTACATTCTATTCCTGCAGTCGATATTTCTCTCCCACGCCAATCATCATGATTTTCAATACCAATCCAGAGAATAACGGCCTGAGTAGTGTCACAATCTGGTTTACGCTTCACGCTCACACCTCCGGCAATAATATCATATTCAAGTTTGATTTTCCGCCTCCTTGACCGTACCACACCAGGCTCAGAGTCAACCCCTTGAAGCCGCTTGGCTTTGAAGTCATTGGGAACGTTAAGCGTCCAGCCGTAGGGTAATTGCAAGACTTTCCAGCCGGGCTTAATCGCAACTAATTGTGCATTTGCATTAGTTATACCTTCAGTAGCAGTTAATAATGAAACTAGAAAAATCATGCGAAATATTGAGCTCATAAATCAAACATCATTGAATTTAGGATTAACCGATTTTTATTTTCCACAAAAAATAATTGTTTTTTGTGTGGTTTTCAAGTAACAGATAAGCTTCTAACCGAAAAAGTGTTTAGCCTGCCAACGCCGACGCATCCGCCTGCGAATCTGCCGCCGCTGCCGCTGCTTCGGCGGCTTTTTTGGCCAGCTTCTTTTTGCGCCAGGGGGCATCCTGCTCCCAGTCGCCGGCCATAAGGCAGCCGTAGGGCTGAATTTCATCGATGACGGTGGCCAGGTTGAAATCGGTGATTTGCTGCTTCACGTCGTCGGCGATTTTGTAGGCGCTGGGCAGTTCCGAAATATCGATGCGGTTGAAGAAGAAGCGGGCGTCGATGCCCTGGGTTTCTTCGGCGAAGATTTCCTCGTTGGTCTGGCCGATTTTGCTGTATTTGTGGCGGGTACGGCTCAGGTTGCGGCCCGCGCCGTGGGGGGCAAAGCCCAGGTTATTGGCCGTGGTGGCCCCTTCCACGATGAGAATGGGCTGGGCCATGTTGAGCGGAATGATACGCGGGCCGGTGATGTCGGGCATGAATTTCGGGTCGAGCGGCGTGGCACCCTTGGCGTGGTAGAACAGGTCGCCGTCGCGGAACACGAAGTTGTGCTCGTTCCAATAGCGCTCCTGTACGGGGGCGGCCAGCTGGGCGGCAATGGCTTCGTGCAGCACCTCGTGGTTGCGCTTGGTCCACTTGCGCACGGTTTGCAGGGCCTGCCAGTAGCTCACGCCTTCGGGCGTTTCGCTGGGAATCCAGGCATTGTCCGGAGCGGTTTGGGGCGAGATGGCGCGGCGGAACTGCTCGGCCACGGCCATGCCTTGCTTGTAGAGCACGGCCCCCACGCCGCGCGAGCCGTGGTGGGTCACGAGCACGGTATCGCCGGTATTGCGCGACACGCCGACGTACAGGAAATGGTTGCCGTCGCCCTGGGTGCCCAGGTGCTCGCGGGCCATTTTCAGGCTGCGCCCGGAGTTCAGGAAGGGGTTAGCGCGCATCTCGGCCTCAATCTCGGCCGGCAGCGGAAACTGCCGGTCAATATCCCGGCCGCCGGGGCCGAAGTGGGTGATACCCTGGGCCACGTCGAGCACCGTTTTGGGGTCGACCCGGCCCAGGTTGGTCAGCATCACCGAGCAGCAGATGTCGGCCGAGTGCATGCCGGGGTGGATGGCGTTGCGCGTGGCCACCACCCCGCCCACCGGAATGGTGCCCAGCGGCCCGGCCGGGCAGGCATCGGGCATGATGGCCCCGGCCACTACCGTGGGCGTGCGCATGAGCAGCCGCATCGACTGGTTCACGTAGTCGATGTTGGCCTGCTCGGTGGCCGATTCGGCGCGGATGTTCTGGAAATAGGGCACCGGCTGGGCCAGCAGCGCTACTTCCGGGCCGGGGCTCCTGGCGTCGAGGTAGGCGCGCAGCTCGTCGCCGGCCAGCTGCAACTCGTTGGCGTGGGCCAGGGCTTCTTTAAACCATTTGCCCGGCTTGTAGCCGAGGTCGAGCAGGTCTTGTCCGGTAATCATGAGGTGAAGTAGGGGAAATGGGAAGAAGGGTGCAAAATACGACTTGCCAGATGGGTTTTCACGCAGGGTATTCAGAGCAATGAGGAGGCAAGGCGACCAAGGCGCGGAAAGACCTTGCCAAAATCAAATTGATAAAATCAGGTATATCTACGCGGTAAAAATGCCCCGCTTTTCCCCTTCATTTGCCCGGCAATAACTCCTCACCCGGGTGGCTTCGCAACTGCCCAATTTCTACTTATCAGCATGGCTACCGCCTCTACTCCGACGCCGCGCTGGGCGCGCGACTACCTGTTCGACATTTTGCGCGAGCTGGGCATCCACCACATTTTCGGGGTACCCGGCACCAACGAGATTCCGCTGATTGACGGGACTTCCTACCCCGAAAACGAGGTGACCTACATCGAGTGCCTGCACGAGAACATTGCCATTGGGGCCGCCATGGGCACGGCCCGCATGACGGGGCTGCCCGGCGTGCTGGTGGTGCACGTCACGCCCGGCATCGCGCACAGCATCGGCAACCTGTTCAATGCTGCCCGCTCGCGCGTGCCGCTGGTGATACTGTGCTGCCAGCAGCAGAATGAGCTGGTGACGCAGGAGCCGCTGCTGGCCTCCAACCTCGTCGATTTGGCCCGGCAGTACACCAAGTGGGCGCACGAGGTGCGCGCCGCCGAGGAGCTGCCGCTGGTGCTGCAACGCGCTTTTAAGGAGGCGATGGCCCCGCCGAACGGGCCGGTGTTCGTGGCCATTCCCTGGGAGTTCACCATGCGGCGCATCGGGGCCGACGACCGGGTGGCGGGCGTCACGCGCATCTCGCCGCACTTCACCGGCGACCCGGCCGCCATCGCGCAGGCGGCCCGGGTGCTGGCCGAAGCCGAAACGCCCCTGCTGGTGCTCGGCGACGCGGCCGGCTACGCCGACGCCTGGCCCGAATTGCAGGAGCTGGCCGAGCTGCTGGGTGCGCCCGTGCTGCAGCAGACGCTGAGCAGCGTGGCCAACTTCCCCAACGACGACTACCACTGGCAGGGCGAGCTGCCCGGCGCGCAGGCCCCGCTGCAAACCCTGTTCGGGGCGCACGACGTGGCCTTTCTGTGCGGCTTCGGCGCGCAGGCTCAGGTGACGGTGTTCAAGTACTCGGACGGGCCGCTGATTCCGGATACCGTGCGGCAGGTATACCTGACGAATAACACCTGGGACATCGGCAAGAATTTTTACGGCGAGTCGGCCGTGTTCGGCGACATCAAGGCCACGCTGCCGCTGCTGCTGGCCCACCTGCGCCGGCACCCGCCCAAGGGCGCGGCGGCCCGCAACAAGGTGCTGCGCGAACAGGCCCGGCTGCGCGCGCAGGCCTGGGTAGCGTACGAGGCCCAGGCCCTGGAGCAGCCCACCGAAATCTGGGCCGTGACGCTGGCCGCCGCGCTGCGGGATGAAATCAAGACGCGGCAGCTGGAGCGGCAGTTCGTGTACGTGCACGAGGCGATTTCAGACCCCGCGCCGTTTCAGTTTCTGCTGCCGTTTACCAACGCCGCGGCGGCCCCTACCAGCTACTACTGCGTGGCGGGTGGCTCGCTGGGCTGGTCGATGCCCGCCTCGCTGGGCATCCGGCTGGCGGGCCGGGGCTGGCAGGGCATCGAGCCGAAGCTGGTGATTAACGCGGTGGGCGACGGCTCGGCGCTGTTCTACCCGCAGGCTTGGTGGACGGCCGCCCACCGCAAGCTGGGCGTACTCTACCTCATCACCAACAACTTCGAATACCACACCCTGCAAATTGGCCTGGGCCAGGTAACGGCCTCCTACGAAGCCGACCCCGCCTACGGCTGGCACCCCAAAACCAACGACCCCGAATACCTGAAGCTGGAGCGCCCGAAAATTGATTTCGTGGCCCTGGCCCGCGCCTTCGGGGTGCCGGCCGGCGAGGTAGTGACCCACGCCCGCGACGTGGCCGCCGCCATTGCGCGCGGCATCAGCCACGTGCTCGAAACCGGCGAGTCTTTCGTGCTCGACGTGCACATCACGCCCAGCTCGCTGCCAGCCCGGCCGGTGGTATCGGAGCGGTATTCGACCCAGCCGCGCCTGCATAATCCGGCTCCGTCCAAAGGCAAGGGTTTGCTGCGCGCCGCGCCGCCAGCCCCGCACGCCGGCGTGCAGGTGATTCCGTAGCGACCGTAGCGTGGACGCTGCGAGCCCGCGCGGCTGAACGACTGGTTTCGCTACTATTGGTCACCTGCCTCCGGCTTATTTCGCTAAACCTGCGGATAGAGAAAACCGGTTCGACGCGAACGATTGGTAGCGTGAAGGCTGCGTGTCCGCGCGCCTGCAAGATTGAATTTAACGGCTTCCGGATGCTTGCGCGACCGGACCACGCGCGGACTCGCAGAGTCCACGCTACACTTTTTCCAACCCAACCCTTATTATGAAAAACGAAGAAGTCGACATTGCTATTGTGGGCGGCGGCGTATCGGGCGTGTACTGCGCCTGGCGGCTGAAAAAAGCCAACCCCAAACTGAAAATCGTGGTGCTGGAAGGCAGCAGCGGCGTGGGCGGCCGGCTGCTGTCGGTGCGCCCGCCCGGCATCGCCAACATGGTGGCCGAGCTGGGCGGCATGCGCATTCTGCCGGCCGTGCAGCCGCTGGTGGCGGGGCTGATTGAGCACCTCAACAAGCTGCTGCCCAAGGCCCGGCAGATTGCGATGTACGACTTCCCGGTGGATGAGCCCCAGAATCTGGCCTACCTGCGCGGCGAGTACCTGCGCCTGGCCGACTTCACCACCGACCCCGACAAGGTGCCCTACCACCTCACCTGGCTGGAGCGGGGTCAGTCGCCGGGCGGCCTCATCGTGGCGGCCATCGAGCAGTTGGTGCCGGGCATCACCGACCCGGCCCTGACCAGCGAGGAGCGGCAGCAGATGGCGCAGGCGGCCACCTTCGCGGGCCGGCCGCTCTACGAGCAGGGGTTCTGGAACGTGCTGCTGCGCATCATCAGCCCCGAGGCGTTTCAGCTGGGGGTCGATGCCGGGGGCTACAGCTCGACGCTGGGCAACTGGAACGCGGCCGATGCCATTCCGTGGTTTCTGGCCGACTTCGGGGTGACGCCCAAGTACCGGGCCTTCTGCGAGGGCTTCCAGCAGGTGCCGCTGGCGCTGGCCGCACTGTTTGAAGAAGCCCAGGGCGACCTGCGGGTGGCGCACAAAGTGCGCGGCGTGAGCTGGCACGACGGGGCGTACGACCTGCCCTGGGTGAGCCACGACGGCACGCCCAAGCAGCAGGAAGGCATGTTGCGGGCCAAAAAAGTGATTCTGGCCATGCCCCGCCGCGCCCTCGATTTGCTGGCCCCCGGCAGCCCGCCGCTGCAAGCCTGCCAGGCCCTGATTGCCAGCGTCACGCCCCGCCCGCTGTTCAAGCTCTTCACCACCTACACCAGCCCCTGGTGGCGCAACGCGGGCTACACCAGCCGCCTCGATGGCCAGAGCACCTACGTGCCCGTGGAGCAGGGCCGCACCGTAACCGACATGCCCGTGCGCCAGACTTACTACTGGCCCACCGTTGAGGGCAAAGCGGCTACCACTGGCCCGGCCATGCTGATGGCCAGCTACGACGACGGCAACAGCGTGGGCTACTGGGATGGCCTGCGCCCCCGCCGCCACCTGGCCTGGCAGCAGGGCCAAGTGGTAGCCCAACCCGAAATGCCCTTCGTGGCGGCCCCGGTGGCCCCAGCCGCGGCCAATAGCAAGGCCAGCGCCAGAGCGGTGCCGCCCGCCGACCCCGAGCGGCAGTGGGAAACCTACCAAGCTTCGGCCGAGATGGTGGCCGAGGTGGCCCGGCAACTGAGCATCGTGCACGACCTGCCCTTCACGCCCGAGGTGCAGCAAGCCGCCTTCCGCGACTGGGGCGACGACCCGTTTGGCGGCGGCTGGAACTCCTGGAACATCGGGGTAAAAAGCTGGGAGGTAAAGCACCAGATTGTGCAGCCCAACCCCGCTCAGCCGCTCTACATCTGCGGCGAGGCCTACTCCGATGCCCAGGGCTGGGTGGAAGGCGCGCTGCAAACGGCCGACTACGTGCTGGCCAAATTCGGGCTGGACGCGTTGTAAGCGCAAAGGCGGCTATGCGATGCGGAATGGCATAAATCCTGAACGATAAGTAGCGCGAAGTAGAACGTCATGCAGAATAGTCTACATGACGTTCTGCTTTTTTGCGGAAACGGTTCGAAGTCATTTCTGAACTGGCTCGGCCCGGAATCCGGGGGTGTTCTGAAATGCTCCCGGCCCGCCCCACAGCCGCCAAATGGCCACCAGATGCGCCAGCAGCACCAGCGGCACCACCACGGCGGGCAGCCAGGCAAATGGAAAGTGCAGGATGGCCACGTTGGGCTGCTCGAACCCAAACCGCTGCAACGGCGAAGGGGCCGACAGCAGCGCATTGACTACGATGTTGCCCAGCAGCCCCAGCGCCAGCCCGTTCCAGAGCAACAGGCCCCGCCGGCCCAGCCACCGCTGCCGAAACACCAGCCAGTACACCAGCGGGGCCGTGAGCCCGGCCAGGATGTCGAAGTTGCGCCCCTCGAAGGTCATCAGCTGCGGCACGGCCCCGGCGTGGTACAGGCCCAGCAGCACCAGCTCCACCGGCACGCGCACCACGTGCAGCAGCGTCAGCTGGGCCAGGGACAGGCCAGCCAGCCAGGCGCGGCCCCGGCGGGTGAGAAACAGCGCCGCCATGAGCACCACAGGCGGCAGTAGCAACAGCGCAAACCGGGGCGGCAAGCCGGCCGTGTGGGTGTAGAAGCCGCTGAAAGCAAGGCCGCCCTGCACCAGCAGCCACCCGGCCAGCCCCGCCAGCACCCGGCCCGACCAGCCCGCCGCCCAGGCGAACAACGCCACGGCTAGCAGCGTGGTGAGAATAAAAACAACCGACAGATAAGCGGGAACGGTGAGCATGAGCAGGAGGAGTTGGTACGGTGCAAAGCACGGCCGGCTTCACCCGCCAATTCCTGCCAAATGGCAGTAAATGCGCCGCCAGCTACCCTTTCCGAATCCGGCTTAACGAAGTGTCGGTGATGCCCAGGTAGGAGGCTAGGTGGCGCACCGACACGTGCTGCATCAGCTCGGGGCTGGTGCGCAGCAGCTGGGCGTAGCGCTCGGCGGCAGTCAGGGTCACCATCTCCAGCATGCGGGCCTTGAGGCTGGCGAAGCCCTGCACGAGCAGCGCCCGGCCAAACTCGCGCAGCTCGGGCCGCGCGTGAAACAGGGCGTTGAACTGCGCGAAGGTGAGCGTCCAGCCCGTGCAGTCGGTCAGGGCCTGGATGTTTTCTTGGGCCGGCTGCCGGGTGAAGAACGAGGCCGGCTCCAGCACCATGCGGCCGGGCTGGTGGAAACCGGTGCTCACCTCCTGTCCTGCCGGGCTCAGGGCGAAGGCCCGCAGCCAACCCGCGTCGAGAAAGAAGTAGTCGTTGCTGACCTGGCCCTGCGTGAGCAGAAACCTGCCCCGCGCCACGGTTTTGGCCACGAAGGGCTCGGCAATGGCCGCCGCGTCGGCCGCCCCGATGCGGCCTGTACTCTGAAGAAACTGCTGTAGCTGCTGCTTGCTCATGCCCTTGGACCGCGGCTGCAGAATGGGGCGGCCGGGGCGCGAAGTTCGGGATTGGCTTTCTTTGCCGGACGGGCCTCCCGGCGGACTGAACTATTCGCGCCGCTTTCGTTCTTTTCCCGCTGTGGGGCCTGCCCCGGTATTTGCCTGCTGACTTATGCGCCATTCGCTGTTCCTGCTCCTCGCCTTTTTATTCACCCTCACAGCTGCCGCCCCCGCCCCGGCCCCCAGCTTCCGCATCGCCAAGCTGCACTACGGCGGTGGCGGCGACTGGTATGCCAACAAAACCTCGCTGCCCAACCTCATCCAGTTCTGCAACCAGGCCCTGCACGCCAACATCGCGCCCGACGAAGCCACCGTGGAGCTCGACGCGCCCGAGCTGCTCACCTACCCCTTCGTGCACATGACCGGCCACGGCAACGTGAGCTTCACCGAGGTGGAGGCCCGCAACCTGCGCCGCTACCTCACCGGCGGCGGCTTTCTGCACATCGACGATAATTACGGCCTCGACAAGTTCATCCGGCCCGAGATGAAGAAGGTATTTCCCGAGCTGGAGTTCGTGGAGCTGCCCTTCTCGCACCCCATTTACCACCAAAAATTCCAGTTCCCGAGGGGCCTGCCCAAGGTGCACGAGCACGACGGCAAACGCGCCCAGGGCTTCGGCCTGCTCTACAAGGGCCGGCTGGTGTGCTTCTACAGTTACGAGTGCGACCTGGGCAACGGCTGGGAAGACGTGGGCACTTACCCCGAAGACTCGCCCGCCGTGCACGAAGCCGCCCTGCGCATGGGGGCCAACCTGGTGAGCTACGCCCCCACGCAAGACTGAACAGAACGGCTGTAGCGTGGACTCTGCGAGTCCGCGAGTGGGAGAGTCCGCGCGCGAACCAGTTGTTCAAACGCGCGGACTCGCAGAGTCCACGCT
>JALYUI010000422.1 GCA_030853845.1 Bacteroidota bacterium
GAGCCTGAAAGTGCTCGATGGCGGCCGCATCAGCATTGCCGCGCTCAGCCTGGGCATCGCCATCGCCGCGCTGGAGGCCGCCACCAAGTACAGCAAAGAGCGCCACCAGTTCAACCAGCCCATCAGCAACTTCCAGGGCATTGCCTTTAAGCTGGCCGACATGGCCACCGAGGTAGAAGCCGCCAGCCTGCTCACCTACCGCGCCGCCGATATGAAAGACCGCGGCCAGAATGTGAACCTCGAATCGGCCATGGCCAAGCTCTACGCCTCGGAAGTGGCCGTGCGCACCGCCAACGAAGGCGTGCAGATTTTCGGTGGCTACGGCTACACCAAGGACTACCCGGCCGAGAAGTACTACCGCGATGCCAAGCTCTGCACCATCGGCGAGGGCACCAGCGAAATCCAGAAGCTGGTAATTGCCCGCGCCATCCTCAAATAAGGACCACAGATTTAACGGATTCTAACGGATTTAACAGATTTTTTGTGGGTCCGCCCCTAACGCATTATGGGTGAAATAGCCCGAATTAGCGCGCCAGCTGCGAAACCACAAAAAATCTGTTTCATCCGTTAGAATCTGTTAAATCTGTGGTCTATCTTTGCGGCCCGGTTTATACCGCACTCCTCAGAAATCTCCCTCACTCCCTGATATGATTATCGTTCAAATCAAAGACAACGAATCGGTTGACCGCGCGCTGAAGCGCTTCAAGAAGAAGTTTGAGCGCACCGGCGTGCTGAAAGAGTTGCGTCGTCGCACCTTCTTTCAGAAGCCCAGCATCACTCAGCGCAAAATGAAGCAGAAGGCTGTTTACAAGCTGGCTACCTACGGGCAGGCCAACAACGAATAGCCTCCGGCCCACGCCGAATTTGCCGAACGAACAACCGGCTGGCTGGCTCCTTTGAGCTGGGCAGCCGGTTTTTTCGCGTCCTGATATTTTCAGTGTAGTTGCCGAAATAGAAAAAAATGCTACCTTGAATGCCCGGCCCACCCGCCGGGTATTTTCGTTGCCTGCATGAATGCCTTCCTCGATTTTCTACGTTTTGAGAAGCGGTACAGCCCGCACACGCTGGTGTCGTACCAAACCGACCTGGGCCAGTTTGCGGCCTACCTCCGGTCGGCCTGCGAACTCGACGACCCGGCCCAGGCCACGCACCCGCTCATCCGCGGCTGGGTGGTGGAACTGATGCAGGACAAGCTCGACCCGCGCACCGTGAACCGCAAGGTGGCCTGCCTGCGCTCCTACTACAAGTTTTTGCTGCGCACCGGGGCCATCGCGGCCAACCCCATGCTGCGCATCACGGCCCCCAAAATGGCCAAAAAGCTGCCCGAGTTCGTGCCCGAGGAGGCGCTGAACGGCTTGCTCAACTCGTTCGAGTTCGGCGACGACTTTGCGGGCGTGCGCGACCAGCTGGTGCTGGAAATGCTCTACGGCACCGGCATCCGCCTCTCGGAGCTCATCGGCATTCATGCCGACGACGTGAACCTGGGCACCGGCATTGTGCGCGTAACCGGCAAGGGTAACAAGCAGCGCCTCGTGCCGCTGAACCCGACGCTGAAGCTGGTTATTGAGCGCTACCAAGCCCGCCGGGCGCACGATTTCGGCGCGGCGGCTGGCCCGCTGCTACTCACCGACAAGGGCGGGGCCATGTATGAGAAGTTCGTGTACCGCACCGTGCAGCGCTACCTGAGTCAGATTACGACCTCGCGCGCCCAGCAGCACCCGCACGCGCTACGCCACGCCTTCGCTACCCACCTGCTGGGCAAGGGGGCCGACCTCAATTCGATTAAAGATTTGCTGGGCCACGCCAGCCTTGCGGCCACGCAGGTATACACCCACCTGTCCGTCGACCGCCTGAAATCCGTATTTGAACAAGCCCACCCCAGGGCTTGAGTTTTTATTTACCCATTACCCTTAAAATCAACCGCCTTATGAAAGTACAGATGCATTCGGTGCACTTCGACGCCGACCAGAAACTGCTTGACTTTGTACAGCAACGTTTGAATAAGCTGGAAACTTTTTACGACAAGGTGACCGAAGGCGAGGTCATCATGCGTCTCAACAATAAAGACGGCATCGAGAATAAAACCGTCGAGATAAAGTTGCTAGTGCCCGGCAACATCCTTTTCAGCCAGGAAGATGCGGCCTCGTTCGAAGCTGCCGCCGATGCCGCCGCCGATAGTCTGCGTCGCCAGATTACCAAGCACAAGGAGAAGATGCTCACACATTAAACGTAGCGGCAAGCTACCAGCTTCTAGCTGTAAGCTTCTTTCATCAGACACCCAATAAAAAGCCCCGAACTGGATTACCAGTTCGGGGCTTTTTATCAAAAAAGCTTAATAAAACCGCTTGTAGCTTGAAGCTGGTAGCTCACCGCTAATTCAGTCCAAACTCAGCCTTAATCCGGGGCACGTAGTCGAGCTTTTCCCAAGTGAAGGTTTCGAAGGTTTTCTTTTCGCCATCGGGCATCATCACCTCGACGGTGCCGGGCTGGCGGCCCATATGCCCGTAGGCCGCGCTCTGAGCAAAAATGGGGTTTTGCAGGCCGAAGCGTTGCACGATGGCGTAAGGGCGCAGGTCGAACAGCTTGTTCACCTTGTCGGCTACTTCGCCGTCGGTCATTAGCTGGCCGGCGGCATTTTTGGCCTTAATGGTTCCGTAGGTGGTCACAAACACGCCCACGGGCTGGGCCACACCAATGGCGTAGGCCACCTGCACGAGGGCCTGGTCGGCGACGCCGGCGGCCACCAGGTTTTTGGCGATGTGCCGCGCTGCGTAAGCAGCCGAGCGGTCGACCTTCGATGAATCTTTGCCCGAGAAGGCACCGCCGCCGTGGGCACCCTTGCCGCCGTAGGTATCGACGATGATTTTGCGGCCGGTGAGGCCAGAGTCACCGTGCGGGCCGCCAATTACGAACTTGCCCGTGGGGTTGATGTGGTAGGTAATCTGGTCGGTGAACAGGGCCTGCACCTCGGCATTCAGCCCGGCTTTCACGCGCGGAATGAGTATGGCCAGCACGTCGGCCTTGATTTTCTCCAGCATCTTGCTCTCGGAGGCATCGAAGTCGTCGTGCTGGGTGCTGATAACGATGGTATCGATGGCTTCGGGCTTGTGGTCGTCGGAGTAGCGAATGGTGACCTGGCTCTTGGCATCGGGGCGCAGGTAGGGCATGTCGGTTTTCTCGCGCCGAATGGCGGCCAGCTCCTGGAGCAGGCGGTGCGAAAGGTCGAGGGCCAGGGGCATGTAGTTGGCCGTTTCGTGGCTGGCGTAGCCGAACATCATGCCCTGGTCGCCGGCACCCTGGTCTTCGTCCTTGGCGCGCTCCACCCCCTGGTTGATGTCGGGCGACTGCTCGTGCAGGCGGTTCATCACCTCGCAGGTGTCGGCGTTGAAGAGGTACTCGGGCTTGTCGTAGCCGATGCGGCGGATGGTTTCGCGCACGATGGGCTCGGCATCGACGTGGGCCTTGGATTTGATTTCGCCGGCCACGAGGGCAAAGTCGGTGGTAACGAGCGTTTCGCAGGCTACTTTGGAAGTGGGGTCCTGCCGCAGGTACTCATCAAGAATAGCATCGGAAATCTGGTCGGCAACTTTATCGGGATGGCCTTCCGAAACCGATTCGGAAGTAAACAGATAGGGCATGAAAAGCGCGAAAAGAGCGGAAGATATAAAAGGAATACGCCCACCCGGCCAAAGCCGGCTGGCGGACGCGGCACAAAACTACGGAAAATCAAGCTAGCACCGCAGCCTTAGTCAGATAAGTCTATCGCCGTTGCCCGGTTTTACATTGTCCAGCCCCTGGCCACAACGCCGCCGCTACAATTGCGCCAACCGCCCGCCATCTACCACCAGCGTGGTGCCATGCACGAAGCTCGCTTCGGACGAGGCCAGAAAGGCAATGGCAGCGGCCAGCTCCCCGGGAGTGCCCACGCTGGCTTTATCGATTTTCTCCCGGCCGCTTTTTACGTTGGGATTGCTCCATAGCATGGGCGTGTCGACGGCCCCGGGGGCCACGGCGTTGATGCGGGTTTGCCGGCGGTCGAGCTCAATGCTGAGGCCGCGCACGAAAGCTTCGAGGCCGCCCTTGCTGGTGGCGTAGGGGACCACATTGGCGGTGGTCTGGTGGGCGTGTACCGAGCTGATGACGACAATGGCGCTGCCCCGGCGCAGATACGGCAGGCAGAGCTGCGTGAGCTGCACGAGCGAGCGCAGGTTCACGAGCATCAGCTCGTCCCACTTCGGTAGGGGCAGGTCGGCAATGGAGTCGAAGGTCATCATGGCGGCATCCGCCACCAGCACATCGAGGTGGTGATATTTGGCCAGCACTTTTTTCACGGTGGCAGCAATGGCGCGGGGCCGGGCTAGGTCGCAAGCCATAAACACGGCCTGGCCGCCGGCTTTGATGACGAGGCGAACGGTTTCGGCCCCGTCGGCCCGGTCGCGGCCCAGCACGACAACGGTGCCGCCCTCACTGCCGAAGCGAATGCAGGTGGCCCGGCCAATGCCGGAGGTACCGCCCGTAACGAGGCAGATTTTATCAGTAAAACGCATGGAGGAAGCTAAGAGGAGTAAATGCCGTGCCGGGAATGGACGCCGCCGGGCTAGCCTTAACCGCCCGGGCTGGTTTTGGATTGGCGCAGGCTCTATGCAATCGCACCGGCTTCGGCCGACTGCACGGGCGGGGTCAGCTTTTCGCACACCAGCACCACGGGGCGGCCGCGCAGGTCGGTGGTGGCAAACAGGTATACCTCGCCGCCCTCGCGGATGCCGGTGCGCCGCCGGAAGTCGGCCACCGAATCGGGGAAGTTGCGGGTGGTGACGTGGGCGCGCGCCTCGGGGCCGAGGTGGGCTTTGAGGACCGCGCCGTCGGCTTTTTCCACGGCCAGAATTTTGAAGACGCGCCCCGGGAAATCAGCCCGCAGCACATCCGATGTGTATAAATGACTGTGCTGGTGCAGCTTCAGCAGCTCGAAGGCTGTGCCGATGCTGCGGAAACCACCTGCCTTCAGCACGGCGGCGTTGGGCTCGTAGAGGTATTGCTGGGCCTCGGCGTAGCGGGGCGTGGCGCGGGCCTCACGGGCACGGTTGAGGCGGAATTCCTGCTGGGTGCCGTCGCGGCGCAGGTTCAGGGCGTAGCGCTCGGGGTCCACGGCGGGCTCCTGGCCCAGCTCGTAGAGTACTTCTTTCACTTCATTATCAACAGCTACTACCCACAGGCGGCGCACGTGGCCCAGGCCCTGCACGGCGTGCTCAATGTCGAGCATGGGCGAGGTTTTTAGCAGCACCTTATCGGCTTTGCGCAGCAGCAGGGGCAGCAGCTGAACCACATCGGGCTCGCAGTCGCGCAGCAGAAAAATCTTGCGGGCGGCCGTGTCGCGCCGGGCCGGGTCGAGGTAAAGCCAGTCGTAATGATGCGGCGTTTCCTTCAGAAAAGCCACGGCATCGGCGGCGTGCACGCGCACATTGGCTAGGCCGAGCTGGCCGAAGTTGTAGCGCACCACTTCGGCCAGGGCCGGGGCACGCTCCACGTAGTCGACCTGGCCCACGCGGGCGGCAAAGGCGGCCGCATCGGCCCCGAAGCCGCCAGTGAGGTCGGCCAGGCGGGCACCGCCTACCAGGCTGGCTTTGAAGGCCGCCGTGCGGGCGGACGAGGCCTGCTCGACGGAAAGCGCGGGCGGGAAAATCAGCTCGGGGTTGTCGGCCCAGGCGGGCAGCTTGGCGCGGGCTTTCTGGCGGGCCTGAATCTGGCGAACCAACTCGGGCACCGGCAGGCCGGGATGGCGGCGGGCTTGCAGAGCCAGATGAGCGGGGTCGTCGTGCAGGTGGGCGGCCACGTACCGGCGGGCCGCCTCGGGCAAGGGGTAGTCCATTGCGAAAGCTATACGGGAAAAGCGCTGGGGCCGGCGAAGCCTAGCGCAGGGCCCAGCGCAGGCCCAGCAGCGGCTGCCCGCCGCGGGCTTGGCCAATTTCGAGGCCGGCGGGGCGCAGGCGGGGCCACACCGCGCCGTGGCCTGGGTGGCTGGAGGCATTGTAATTGCCCACCGCGCGCTGAAAATAGCTGTTGGTATTGCGGTTGATAAATACCGTGGCAATGAGGCTGGCCACAAACACGCCGGCCGCAACCCGTTGCGTGGGGTTGAAGTATTGCCGCTCATCACCGACTAGAATCTGCTGGCCATAGAGCCCGAACGAGCCGAGGGCCACGAGGCGGTCAATCAGAAACTGGGTTTTCTGGCGCTTGTATAGGTCCAGCTGGGCAAGCGCATCCTGGTTGTCCTTCAGGTAGGGCCGCAGGTGCTGGCCGAAAAAGCCGCCGCTCACGTAATTCTCCCCGGTGATGCCGGGTGGCAGGAAGTAAAAATTATGCTGATGACCGTTCAGGCCACGCTGTAAGTCTTCCGGCTGAAGTCGAATAGTGGTCAGGTCTTCGCCGGCCTGCTGGGCCAGTGCCGGAGCCAGTGAGCCAGTCATCAGCATTAAAACCAACGCTACGCGCCAATACCACCCCAGTGGCCAAATCCGAGAAACCTGCTGCATAGCCACAAAGATAGGGCACGGCCCAGTGCATGGTAAAGGGCGGCAGCACAACTTTCCGGCGGCTCAACTCAACCAACCGTCCCGCTTACACGTTCAGCCCCAACCGACCGGGCAGCCCGGCCGCTTACTGCTCACTTTTGTTAGCCTCCTTATTTATGAAAACCAATTCCTTTCTTCGCTTTGCCGCCACATGCCTGCTGCCGGCGGGCCTGCTGCTGGCCGGTTGCGGCAAAAAAGACACGCCCGTTCCTACGCCCGTGCCCGACATGGGCAGAGTGATGTTTATCAACGCTGCCTCGCACATTGCCCCAATTACGCTCAAGTTCTTGGCCGATAATACTGAGAAGGCTTCTCTAGCCTATGCAACAGGCAGTAGCTATCAGGGCCTGAACGTTGGCAGCCGGGCCGTGCAGGTAACCGCTGGCTCCCAAACGGCACTTAATCAGTCGTTGGTTATTGAGAAAGACAAAAACTATACTTTTGTAGCTACGCCGGCGGCAGCATCATCTAACGTAGGCGGCCTACTGGTTACCGACGACCTGACGGTACCGGGTACCGGTAAGGCTCGGGTTCGTCTCATCAACCTTGGCCAGGGAAATACCTTGCCTACGCCACTGCGTCTGTCCCAAATCACGACCACTGTGAATGGTCCCGTTGTGTCCGACCTTGCAACCAATGTGGGTAATGGTTCGGCTTCGCCATTTATCGAGTTCAACGCGAATATCTATACCCTGTCGGTACTCGATAACGCGGGCAATACCATTGCGGTTGTAGGCGATGGCACAGGTTCAGGCACGGGCGTTTACAAGTACACTGAAGGCAAGATTTACACGGTAGTCCTGAGTGGTACCGTGGGCAGCCTTAACACTGACCAGAAAATTAAGGCCTATCTGTTGGGCAATAATTGATGAGTTTAGGTAGCGCAACTACTTGCTTTCGCCAGCTGCAAAAGCCCATGCCCGACCGGCGTGGGCTTTTTCGTGCCCCGACCCGAACAAATCCAGTATCTTTGTGGTTGACTCCCGATACTATCAACTAACCCGCATACCGTTGGAAACCACGACGAAAACCTACGTTCCTTATAAAGTTAAGGACATGAGCCTGGCCGAATGGGGCCGCAAGGAAATCCGCCTTGCCGAGGCCGAAATGCCCGGCCTGATGAGCCTGCGCAAAGAGTTCGGTGCTGAGCAGCCCTTTAAGGGCGCGCGCATTGCCGGCTGCCTGCACATGACCATCCAAACGGCCGTCCTCATCGAAACCCTCACCGCCCTGGGCGCGGAGGTAACGTGGTCGTCGTGCAACATCTTCTCGACCCAGGACCATGCCGCTGCGGCCATTGCCGCCGCCGGCATTCCGGTATATGCCTGGAAGGGCATGGATGAGGAGTCGTTTGACTGGTGCATTGAGCAGACGCTGTTTTTCGGCGAAGACCGTCAGCCCCTGAACATGATTCTCGACGACGGTGGCGACCTCACCAACATGGTGCTCGACCGTTACCCCGAGCTGGCCGCTGGCATCAAA
Organism: Bacteroidota bacterium; assembly: GCA_030853845.1. Lineage (GTDB taxonomy): Bacteria > Bacteroidota > Bacteroidia > Cytophagales > Hymenobacteraceae > Hymenobacter. The sequence continues at coordinate 8,055 of JALYUI010000422.1, forward strand.
GGCGTGAGCGAAGAGACGACTACCGGTGTACTGCGCCTGTATGAGCGCGTGAAAAATGGCACCCTGCCCTTTCCCGCCATCAATGTGAACGACTCGGTAACGAAGTCGAAATTCGACAATAAGTACGGCTGCAAAGAGTCGGCTGTGGATGCCATTCGCCGGGCTACCGACACGATGATGGCCGGCAAAGTAGCTGTAGTGGCTGGCTACGGTGACGTAGGAAAAGGCACTGCTGCTTCGCTGAGCGGCGCGGGTGCCCGCGTTATCGTAACGGAAATCGACCCCATCTGCGCCCTTCAGGCGGCCATGGATGGCTACGAGGTGCGCAAGATGAAGGACGCTATTCCGCGCGCCGACATTGTTATCACCACTACTGGCAATTGCGACATCATTCGCGAGGAGCATTTCCGCGCCCTGCGCGACAAGGCCATTGTCTGCAACATTGGCCACTTCGATGATGAAATCGATATGGCCTGGCTGAACGGCAACTACGGCCACACCAAAGACACGGTGAAGCCGCAGGTCGATATTTACACCATTGAGGGCAAAGAGGTAATCATTCTGGCCGAAGGCCGTCTCGTGAACCTGGGCTGCGCCACCGGCCACCCTTCATTCGTGATGTCGAACTCGTTCACCAACCAGACCCTGGCCCAGTTGGAGCTGTGGCAGCGCGCCAACCAGTACGAAAACCAGGTGTACACCCTGCCCAAGCACCTCGACGAGAAGGTAGCCCGCCTGCACCTCGCCAAAATCGGTGTGGAGCTCGACGAGCTGACGGCCAAGCAGGCCGACTACATCAAGGTGCCCGTGGAAGGCCCGTTCAAGTCGGACCTGTATCGCTACTAGAATTTGATTCCATCATAAAAAAGCCCCGCTGGCAGTTGCCGGCGGGGCTTTTTTATGATGCTTATTGGCCGGTGCCCTACCGCCCAAACAACGCCGCTGCCAGCGCCAGCACCGCCCGGCGCGTGGGCTCGGCCTGCTCCAGATAGGCGAGGTGGCCGCTGTGCTCCAGAAACAGGGCCGCGCCCAGCGGGGGCAGCGCGGCCTGGCGCACGGCATCGTCGAAATGCACGGCTACGTCGTGCTTGCCGGCCACCATGAGCACCGGAAAGGTAGCCTGGGCCAGCACCTGCGTGCGGTCGGGGCGGGCGGCCATGCCACGCAGCGCGCCGGTGATAGTGGTTTCGGGGGTGGCTTTGCCGATTTCTTCGAGCAGGCCCCGGGCCTCGGTGAGGCGGTCGCGGTTGGTGGGGGCGAAGAGCGGGCGCACGAACGACTCCATGAATTTGCCCACGCCGTGCTTTTGTACGAAGACGATGTTCTTTTCGCGGTTCTGGCGCTTCTCATCGGTATCGGGCAGGGCCGAGGAGTTGATGAAGGCCAGGCCGGCCACGCGCTGAGGCCAGCGCTCGGCCAGGGCCAGGGCCACGTAGCCGCCCATGCTGTGGCAGACCAGTAGCACCGGCTCGGGACAGCCTTTCTGGTTGAGGTAGTCGATGACGTAGCGGGCCTGAGCCTCCATTGAGAAATCGGGCACGGGGGCGAGGTTGGTGCCGTGGCCGGGCAGGTTGGGGGCCAGCAGGCGGTAGCCGTCGGGGAAGGCGCGGGTGAAGTCGGTCCAGACCTCGCGGCTTTCGGCGAAGCCGTGCAGGAAAACGATGGTGGGCGGCGTAGTGGGAGGAGTCATGGGGGCGGGTAACTTGCGCGGCGGGGGCGCGGCTGCTTCGGCCGAAGCCGGGCCGTGACCACTGTTCTATTTCAATTCGCCAAAACTACTCATGCCAGTTTCCCGGACGCGCTACCCCTTTTTATTGGCCCTCAGCTTGGGGTTAGCTTACTCGCTCGTTGCCCGATACGTGTTTGGCAGTTACCCATTTCTTGAAGACCAACTATTGAGCTGGTCTTTTTTACTCGGGGTCCCAATAGCCTTGGGAGCCATTACGGCCCATTTTATTCCCGCTGAGGTTTCCTATTGGTGGCGGTTGATGTGGGCTCCTTCCCTGGTGGTCACAACGTTTGTGGCCTCCTCCCTTCTGTTTCATCTGGAAGGCCTTATCTGCCTAATCATCATTTTTCCGGTCTTTCTGATGACAGCTACCATTGGGGCAATGCTGTATGCCACAATTGCTGACCCCCGCCCCAAAAAGCCCGACAAAACCCTCGTCGTGGCCGTCTTCGCCTTACTGCCTTTCCTGGTCGGCCCGCTCGAAAACCAGTTTGCCGACCCCAACGACTTTCGCCGCGTCGAAAACTCGGTTATCATCAACGCACCGGCCGCCGTGGTGTGGCAGCACATCATTCGCGTGGCACCTATTGCGGCGCAGGATTTAGGCCACAGCGTCATCGACGACATTGGTTTCCCGCGCCCCGTGGAGGCCACGCTCACGCACGAGGGTGTGGGGGGCGTACGCCACGCCACGTTCGAGCGCGGCGTCGAGTTCATCGAAACGGTGGATGAGTGGGTGCCGCAGCAGCGCCTCTCGTTCAGCATCGTGCCCAACACCGCTACCATTCCGCCTACCACGTTCGACGAGCACGTTATCGTGGGCGGGAAGTTCTTCGACGTGCTGCGCGGAACGTACGAATTGCAGCCGGCCGGCCCTGGCCGCACCCTGCTGGTACTGCACAGCCGGCAGCGCCTCAGTACCCACCTCAACTGGTATGCCGGGCTGTGGACGAGCTACGTGATGAGCGAAATCCAGGGCCGGATTCTGACGGTGCTCCAGCAGCGCTGTGAGGCGGCGGCAGCGGTGCGCCGGTAGCAGCAGTGTTGATTTTAAAGCCTCATGCTTCGCTGCGCTCTGCATGAGAAGCTGTTTTAACCCCACCCGCGCTGTTTCCCCACATTTCGCGTACACCCCCTGAAAACAACGCCCAACTTTCCGGACCTTTGGGCCACCTGAACCAATTGCGACTCTATGAACCCTCTCGTTGACATCCGCCAGTTCGACCAAAGCCTGTGGCTGGACTTTATCAGCCGCCCCATTATCATCGATGGCAAGCTCCAGCACCGCATCAGCGACGAAGCCCTGCGCGGCGTAACTTCCAACCCGGCCATTTTTGCCAAGTCCATCGGCGATACCACCGACTATGATTCGGCCATCAAGGCGCTGGCCTTGCAGGGCAAGACCACCGACGAAATCTACACCAACCTGGCTGTGTCCGACGTGCAGGCGGCCACCGACCTGTTCCGGCCCCTCTACGACGGCGCCGACCACGGCTCCGACGGCTACGTGAGCCTCGAAGTGTCGCCCGAGCTGGTGAACGACACCGAGGGCACCATTGCCGAGGCCCTGGCCCTGTGGAAAGCCGTGGACCGCCCCAACGTGATGATAAAAGTGCCGGCCACGCTGGAGGGCCTGCCCGCCATCCGCCGCCTTATTTCGGAGGGCGTGAACGTGAACGTGACCCTGATTTTCGGCCTGGAGCGCTACCGTCTGGTGACTGAAGCCTTCATCGCCGGCCTCGAAGACCGCGCCGCCGCCGGCAAGCCGCTGGCGCGCATCGACTCGGTGGCCAGCTTCTTCCTCTCGCGCATCGACGTGCTGATTGACCCGATGCTGGAGAAAATCGCGGCCGAAGGCGGCGACAATGGCGCTTTGGCGCAGAGCGCAGTGGGCGAAGTGGCCC
>JALYUI010000424.1 GCA_030853845.1 Bacteroidota bacterium
GCGCCAGGCCACCCAGCGCCTGGCCGACGCGGCCCAGCGGGCGCAAACGCGGGTAGCCGCCGAGCAGCAGGCGCTGGCCATCAAACAAAACGCCCAAACGGCGCTGCAAAGCCAGCTGGCCACCCACCGCACCGCCCAGGAAGCCCGCCGAACCGAGCTGACCGCCGCCCTGGCCGCGGCCGGGCTGACCTCGGAGGCGGAGGCCCGCTCCCTGCTGCTGCCCGCATCCGAAGCCGAGCAGCTGGCCCAGCGCCGCCAGCAGCACCTCACGGCCACCACGGCCACGGCCCAGCGTGTGGCCAGCCTCACTCACGAGCTCAACAGCCACGCCGAAGCGGCCGTAACGGCCTTGCCCACGGCGGCGCTCACGGCGCAGCTCCACGCCCTTTCGGCCGCCGACGACATCTTGCAGCAGAAGCTGGGTGCGGTGGCCAACCAGCTGAAGCAGGACGACGATGCCCGCCAGCAGCTGGCCGCCGGCCTGGCTGAAATGCAGCTGCGCCAGCAGGAAGAGCAGCGCTGGCTCGATTTGAGCGAGCAGATTGGCTCGGCCCGGGGCGACAAGTTCAGCCAGTTTGCCCAGGGCCTCACCCTCAGCCACCTGGCCCGCCTGGCCAACCTGCGCCTGCGCCAGCTCACGGGCCGCTACACCATTCTGAAAACCCCTAACCGCAACCTGGAGCTGCAAATCGTCGACCACGACCAGGCCGACACCGTGCGGCCTATGGCCTCGCTCTCGGGCGGCGAAAGTTTCCTGGTGAGCCTGGCCCTGGCCCTGGGCCTGAGCGAGCTGGCTGGCCACCAGGCCCGTATCGAGTCGCTGTTTATTGATGAGGGCTTCGGCACGCTCGACCCCGATGCCCTCACCACCGCCCTCGATGCGCTGGAGCGCCTGCAGCATTCGGGCAAGATGATTGGCATCATTTCGCACGTTTCCGACCTGAAGGAGCGCATCGGCACCCAGATTCGGGTGCGGCCCGGGGCCGGGGGCAACAGTACGGTTCACCTGGTGGATGCGCGCGGCACCGAAACCGACTGCGCCACCTAGCGCCCGGCTGGGCGCAGCAATAAGCGCAGGAAGCAAGCGGGCCAACTCTTTGAAAAACAATCCATTTTAATTTTTTCAATTACCTGCCCGAATTATTAGATTTTTCGCCTGCCTGAGCCAGCATGTGGCCGACTTTTTCCCTTCGTTCGCCGAAAAAGCCGGTATTTATGGTATCAATGAGAGGAATATTTACACCAATTGCGGGTCAGCGAATTTGCATTACGGCACGTAGGCTGCTTATCTTGGCAGGCAAAGCGCTGAATTAATGTATTTTCGGCTAATCTGTTATTTCCCTTTCCCTTTCATCTCATCTTTTTCTCTTTAGACTATGACGTTTTGCCTTACACTTTCATCGCTTCGTAAGCTGCCATTCGCGGCGCTACTCGTGGGCTTGCTGATGCTGGGTGCCGCGCCCGCCGCCAAAGCCCAGACCTGGATGGTGAGCACCACCGCCCAAATCAAGCTGGGGGTGCTGGATAAATACGGCCAGCTGGGAGCTTACGAGGCCACTTTTATTGTGCACAACGAGCGCAGCGGCAAGGACTTTTACCTGGTGAAGCAGCTCACCAAAGGCCAGAGCGGCGTCGACGTGCTGTTCCCGACCGACCCTTCCGACCCCGAATACTTCAAGTCGGAAAAGGGGGAGGCCGCCGTGGCCACGCCCGGCCGCTACACCTGGGAGTGCCGCGTGAAGGGCGTGCGGGCCGTGGGCGGCCATTTCACCTTCCCCGAAGTGGGCAACGACATCTCGGTGGTGCAGCGCTAAATCCGTTTTTTACCACTTATTGCTTGCGAAAGCCCGGCCGCTGGCCGGGCTTTTTCGTTTCAGAGAACTTCTCACCAACCCGCTTCTTCCCGTGCCCCGCAAGTCCTTTTCCGAAATCATCAATAGCCCCGGTATGCCGGTACTGGTCGATTTTTACGCCACCTGGTGCGGCCCCTGCAAAACCATGGCTCCCATTCTGGAGCAGGTGGCGGCCCAGCACGGCGGCAAGCTGCGCGTCATCAAGATTGACGTGGACCGCAACCAGGCCGTAGCCCAGCAATACCGCGTGCAGAGCATTCCTACCCTGATTCTATTCCACAAGGGGCAGCCGGTGTGGCGGCAGGCCGGCGTGGTGCCCGCCCCGCAGCTCGCCCAGGCTTTGCGGCCGTTTATGGAGCAATAGGCCGGCCGGCGCAAACTATCCGGCCGACGGTGGCGTTGGAGGGTACCTTTGTGCTTCGCCCTGTTTGCTGCTGTATGGATTTTAGTTCGACGACGCGCTATTGCTGGTTATTGATTGCGGGAATGCTGCTGCTCGTCGGCCCGGTCCGGGCGCAGGAGGCTGGCCGCGTGGTGCTGAGCGGCACCGTGCACGGTGCCCACGGCGAAACGCTGCCGGGTGCCAGCGTGGCCGTGCCCGCTCTTAAAACCGGCACCGCCGCCGACTCGCTCGGCCACTACCGCCTGAGCCTGCCGGCCGGCCGCGTGCAGCTGCTGGTGGCCTCCATTGGCTACCGCAGCATCACCCGCGACCTGAACCTGACCAAGAGCCAGCGCCTGAGCTTCGACCTGGAAGAAAGCAACCAGGAGCTGGGCGAGGTGGTGGTGGAAGGCACCGTGACCCTGGAGCAGAAGCTGAAAACCACCCAGATGGGCGTCGAGCACCTGAGCATCAGCGAGGCCAAGCTGCTGCCGGCCCTGTTCGGCGAGGTCGACATCATCAAAACACTACAGCTGAAGCCGGGCGTGCAGAGCGGCGGCGAGGGCACCACCGGCCTGTTCGTGCGCGGCGGCTCGGCCGACCAGAACCTGTTTCTGCTCGACAACACGGTGGTGTACAACCCCAACCATCTGTTCGGGCTGTTCTCGGTATTCAACTCCGATGCCGTGCAGGGCGTGGACCTGTACAAGTCGGGCTTCCCGGCGCAGTTCGGGGGGCGGCTGTCGTCGGTGGTGGATGTGAAGTTTCGGGAGGGCGACCGGCAGAACTTTGTGGCTACGGGCGGCGTGGGGCTTATTTCGTCGCGCCTGACCCTGGAAGGCCCGATTGTGAAGAACAAGGGCTCGTTCATCATCTCGGGCCGGCGTACTTATTTCGACATTTTCACGCGGGCCATCAACAAGCGCAACGAGGGCAAGGAAGACTACAGCCCGATTCCGGACTACTACTTCTACGACCTGAGCGGCAAGGCCAACTACACGCTCGGCGCGAAAGACCAGCTGTTTCTGACCGGCTACCTGGGGCGCGACGTTTTTGGCTTCAGCAGCGCCGGCAGCTTCAACTTCAATTTCACCTGGGGCAACACCCTGGGCTCGGTACGCTGGAACCACACGTTTTCGCCCAAGCTGTTTGTGAACACTACGGCTTCGATTTCCGATTACAAATACGACCTCACCAATAAGTTCGACCAGTTCAGCTTCACGCTGGGCTCGCGCATTACCGACTACACTGGCCGCACCGATTTCGAGTACACGCCTTCCGACCGGCATCAGGTGAAATTTGGGGCCATGCTCACCCAGCACAAGTTCGGCGTGGGCCGGGTAGATGCCAACTCCGGCGATGGCCGCATCAACTTCGGCTCCGACATCAGCTACTACGGCCTCGATGGCGCGCTCTACGCCGGCGACAACTTTAAGGCCAGCGACAAGCTACAGCTCGAAGGTGGCCTGCGCCTGTCGGCCTTTCGCAGTGGCACCAACCAGTACGCCGGCCTGGAGCCGCGCGCGGCCGCCCGCTACTCGCTGAGCGATAACACCTCGCTGAAGCTCAACTACGCCATGATGTACCAGTACGTGCACCTCGTGACGAACTCGGGAGCCACGCTGCCCACCGACATCTGGTACCCCTCGCGCCTGCGGGTGAAGCCGCAGCGCTCGCAGCAGGTGAGCGGCGGGGCCAGCTTCCTGCTGGGCGGCGGCAAGTACCTGCTCACCAATGAGGTGTACTACAAATGGGCCCAGAACCAAGTCGACTTTCGCGATGGCGCGCAGCTGTTCGTGAACCCCGAGCTGGATGCGGAATTCATTTTCGGCAAAAGCTGGGCCTATGGCAACGAGCTGTACCTGGAAAAGAAAACCGGCCGCACTACCGGCTGGATTGGCTACACCCTGGCCTGGAGCTGGCGCAACTTCCAGCCTCAGAACGGCACCAACGGCGTGAACGGTGGCCGCGACTTCCACCCCAACTACGACCGCCGCCACAACCTGACGGTGGTGGTGCTGCACAAGCTCAGCCCGCGCATCAGCCTCACGGCCAGCTTCATCTACACATCGGGCAACCTGACCACCCTGCCCCTGGGCCGCTTCGGGGTGCAGGATATTCCGGGCTCCAGCGTGGGCATCGACCCGCGCCCGGTGCCCATCTACCCCGACCGCAACTCGTTCCGCCTCATCCCCTACCACCGCCTCGACCTGGGCATGGTGTACAAAATTGGCGCCCGGCGCGACCAGGACCTCACCCTGAGCATTTACAACGCCTACAACCGCCGCAATGCCTACTTCGTGTTCTTCGACACCGTGCGCGACAAGGCCACCGACCGCGTCACCGGCTTCCAGGCCAAGCAGGTGTCGCTTTTCCCAATTATCCCGTCGCTGACGTACAATTTCCGGTTTTAACATTTTATCGACTTAGTAGAACGTCATGCTGAGCGCAGCCGAAGCATCTCTACCGCGCGAGTAATTCAATCGGCCCAACGAAGCGGTAGAGATGCTTCGACAAGCGGACGCCAGATGAAGCATGACGTTCTATTATAATCCCTTATACACCTCCAATGCCCTCTTCCAGATTCATGCCCGCCGCTCTGCTCCTGCTGGCCCTGGCCGGCTGCGGCAAGCTGCAAAATAACATCGACGTGCCGCTGCCCGCCTACTCGGCCGAGTTGGTGGTGGAGTGCTACCTCGAAACCGGCAAGGTGCCCAGCCTGGCTGTGACTACCTCGATACCCTACCTGGGCGCGGTGCTGCCCCAGGTGCCCACCGACGTGACGGTGACCCTGACGCTGGCCAACGGCACGCCCGTGCCGCTCTACTTCAACCCCAACTACCGCGCGCTGGTGGATACCACCGGCGAGAAATTCCACTCCCACATCGGCCGCGACCCGCTGACGCTGCACGCCGGCGATGTGCTCAAGCTCGACGTGGCCGACACCCAGGGCCGTCACATCACCGGCACCACCACCGTGCAGGCTCCCATTGCCATCGATTCGGTCGAGTACAAGTTCAACAGCCTGACCGGTACCAACCGCAAGGCCTACTTTCTCACCAACTTCCGCGACCCGGCCTCGCTCGACGACTGCTACCGCCTGCTGCTGCATAAGGGTAATCCCGCCAAAGGCGCGCTGCTCAAGCGTCCTGAAGTGGATATGTCGGTTGAGGACCGGCTCCTGAACGGTACCGCTTTCGTGCTGGGCACCAGCTACCGCTTCTACCCGAGCGATACCGTGACGGCCACGCTCTACCACACCGACCGGGCCTACTACCGCTTCCGGCAGTCGGTGCGCGATGCGCGGCAGGCCAACGGCAACCCATTTGCGCAGCCCTCGGCCATTTTCAGCAACGTGCAGGGCGGCGTAGGCATCTTCACGGTGCTGAGCGGCACGCAGGCCACCAAGATTCTGCCGCAGTAGTTACCTTGCACCCATGCTTACTTCTTTGCGCGGCATTTTTGAAAATGGCACGGTTCGCTTCACGGAGCCGGTACCCGCTACTGCAAGTCCGGTCGAGGTAGTCGTGGTTTTTTTGGAAGCCGGGAGTCAGGTGTTGCTTAGCGCTCAGTCGACAGCCCGACCCGCCGACCCGCTGGCCCGGCTGCGCGCCTCGTGGCAGCAAGCGCAGCAAATTACCGCTAGCATGACCGGCCCGTCGCTTAGCGATGAAGTAGTGGCCGAGCGCCAGGAAGGTAACTGATGTGGGCCTTTTTGGATACCTCGGCTCTGGTTAAGCTGTATGACGGGACGGAACCGGACACGTTGGCACTCCAGCAACGGCTGGAGCCAGTTACCCGAATTTTCCTCTCCGACCTGACCCAGGTAGAATTCAGCAGCGCGTTTCAGCGCAAAGTTCGCCGGGGCGACTTACTGCAGCAGCAGGCAGATGCAATGGAGGCATTATTTCAGCAGTCGGCCAACGATTACTCGTGGATAGCCCTTGAGGCCACCGTATTAGCACACGCCGCACAGCTGCTAAAGCAGCATTCCGCCACCGCACTGCGCAGCCTCGATGCCATTCAGCTGGCTTGCGCCCTGACGCGGGCCAGCGACAATGTCTTGTTTTTTACCCACGATACTCGTTTGCTGGCGGCAGCCGAGGCGAGCGGATTGCGGATTGGCTAACCCCCCCGCTACTCCAACCCTTCAACTACCCGCTTAATAAGAGCGGTAAGGCGCGGCTCGGCGGCGCCGGCGGCAGCGAAGATGTCGGCCAGCACCACGGGTTTGAGGTGGCCGGGGGCGCACAGGTCGGTGATGACCGACACGGCCAGCACGGGCAGGCCCAAGTGGCGCGCGGCAATCACTTCGGGCACGGTGCTCATGCCCACGGCATCGGCCCCAATGGTGCGCAGGTAGCGGTATTCGGCGGGGGTTTCGAGCATGGGGCCGGGCACGCTGGCGTACACGCCGCGCCGGGTGCTGCCAGCCTGGCCCAGGGCCGTGGCAGCCGCTTCGGCGCGGGCCAGCAGGCCGGCATCGTAGGGCGCGAACATGTCGGGGAAGCGCGGGCCGAGCTCGTCGAGGTTGGGGCCGATGAGCGGGTTGCCGGGCTGGAGGTTGATATGGTCGTCAATCAGCATTAAATCGGCGATGTTGAAATCGGGGTTGAGGCCCCCGGCAGCGTTGCTCACCAGCAGGTGCCCGATGCCCAGCAACTTCAGCACCCGCACCGGCATGGCCACCTGCTGCATGGTATAGCCTTCGTAGTAATGAAAGCGCCCTTGCAGCACCGCTACCTTCTTGCCGCCCAGGCGACCCAGCAGCAGCCGCCCGGCGTGGCTCTCGACGGTGCTGAGCGGGAAGTGCGGAATGTTGGCGTAGTTGATTTCGAATTCAACCTCGACCTCTTTGGCCAGCGCGCCGAGGCCGGTGCCGAGAATGATGCCGATGGCAGGCTGAAAGTTGGCTGAGTTGGCCTGAATGTAGGCAGTGGCCTCCTGGAGTTGAGCGAGCATTTGCTGAAATTGCGCTAGGTTGTAGATTTAGGCAAAAAACTACCGAAACATGAAATACGGTTTAATCTTACTGCTGGCTGGTTTGACCCACACGGCCCTGGCGCAAGCTCCGGCCGCCCCCGCCGAAAGCCCTGCCAACGTGGTCAGTCTGAATGTGCCACTTGGCCAACTGACCAATGAGCGGCTCCAATACGAGCATGTACTTAGCCACCGATTTGGGCTGGGTGCCCGGGTTGCCTGGTATTACGGGGGCGACTGGCCCGGGTGGCAGGCCGAAATTTTTGGGCGGTACTACTTCCGGCC
>JALYUI010000436.1 GCA_030853845.1 Bacteroidota bacterium
GCGCACGGCTTCGGGCAAAACGGAAGCGGCTTTTCTGCCCATTCTGTCGAAGGTTGATTTCCGGCAGCCGGGCGTGCGGGTGCTGTACATCTCGCCGCTCATCGCGCTGATTAACGACCAGTTTCAGCGCGTGGAAGAACTGTGCAAATACCTCGACGTGCCGGTGACCAAGTGGCACGGCGAAGCCAGCCGCGCCGCCAAGCAAAAGCTGGTGCGCAAGCCCGCCGGCATCGTGCTCATCACCCCCGAGTCGATTGAAGCCATGTTTGTAAACGCGCCCTACAGCGTGAAAACGCTGTTTGCGAACCTGCGCTACGTGGTGATTGACGAGATTCACTCCTTTCTGGGTACTGACCGGGGCTTACAGCTCCAGTCGCTGCTGGCGCGGCTGGCGGCCATCAATCCGGGTCGGTTCGCGGTGGTGGGGCTGTCGGCCACCATCGGCGACTATGCCGAGGCCAAGCGCTTCACCGGCGATGCCAGCCGCACGAAGGTGCTGCTTGACCGCGCCGGCCGCGACATGCGCACGCAGTTCCGCTACTTCCCCGCCGGGAGCGCGGGCGGCAGCCTGCCGCTCGACTTGCTCAAGGACCTCTACAAGCAAACCAGCACCAGCAAGGCCCTGATTTTTCCCAACAGCCGCGCCCTGGCCGAGGTGGTGGCCGTGAAGCTGCGCCAGATTTCCGACCGCGTGCAGGGCCATCCCAACTACTTCTCCCACCACTCGTCGGTGAACCGGGACGTGCGCGAGCACGTCGAACAATTCGCTAAGCACAACCAGCGGCAGCCGTTCTGCATCGCCTGCACGTCCACCCTGGAGCTGGGCATCGACATCGGCTCCGTGGATAAGGTGGTGCAGATTGATGCCACGCAGTCCATTGCCTCGCTCATTCAGCGGGTGGGCCGTAGCGGCCGGCGCGATGGCGAGCCGAGCCAGCTGCTGCTCTACGCCACCAATCCGTGGAGTTTGGTGCAGTCGCTGGCCTGCTGGCTGCTCTACCAGGAAGGCTTTGTCGAGCCGCTGCGCCAGGCCCGCCAGGCCCACGATTTGCTGCTGCACCAGGCGCTTTCCATCACCAAAGAGCTAGCCGGCGTACCCCGCGCCGAGTTGCTGCGCCGCCTGCAAGCCAATGCCGCCTTTGCCGAAATCCCGGCCGCCGCAATGGGCGAAACTCTCGATGAGCTGCTGCGCATCGACTGGCTGGAAACCCTGGGCCAGGAGTTGCTGATTGGCGTGGAAGGCGAATTTGTGGTGAACGGGCGCGATTTCTACAGCGTGTTTCGCACCGAGCCGGCTTTCAAGGTGGTGCACGCGGGCAACACGGTGGGCGAAATACCCTACTCGCCGCAGGTGCAGGAAAACGAGAACCTGCTGCTGGCCGCCCGCATCTGGAAAATCAAGCTCGTGGACCTGGCGGCCAAGCGCATCGAAGTGGGGCCGGCGCAGGATGGCAAGCCGCCGCTTTTTTTCGGTGGCGGCGGCGTGGTGCATGCCCGCATCCGCGAAAAAATGCTGGCCATTCTGATTTCCACCGCCGAGTACCCCGAGCTGGATGAGTTGAGCCAGCTGGCCCTGCGCGGCCTGCGCCAGCAGTTTGCCGGCTGCTCCTGGCCGGCGCAACTCACCCACGAGCGCCCCGTGCTCCTGAAAGCCAGCGGCCTGGTTCTCTACACCTTTTCGGGCACGAAAATCAACCGCAGCCTCGCCTTTTTGCTCAAGCAGCTGGAGGTACAATTCGCCTTCGACGACAGCCAAAGCAGCTTCGGCCTCGCGGTGGCCGCACCGCTGCTCCCCGCCTTGTTCGAGCAGCTCCGCCTGTTTGCCGACGACGCGGATTTTCACCTGCATGATGCCCTGGCCCGCAACCCAGCCCTGATGGACTTTGCCAAGTGGGCCGCGTCGCTGCCGCCCCAACTCCAGGTAGCGGTACTGAAAGAGCGGTACTTTGACTTCGCAGGACTTATTGATTTTCTGCGGGATACGGTAGTAGTAGCGGCTGAATAGCTGGCCACCAGCAACTACCTGCCCGCCGCTACTCGCTTCGATGGCGCAGCAACGGCGCGGTGCCACCACCACGCCAGCCCCAGCCCCGCCGCGCCCACCAGCCCGCAAATGCCCAACCACAGCAGCAGATTGTAGCGGTCGGTGAGCGTCCGGTAGCTGGCGGTGAAGACGAACAGCACCGCTCCCACCACTTCCCACAGCCGGCTCTCGAATAGCGGCGAAGTAGTTTCGGACACGGTGGGCTGGTTCAGAACCACGCGCAGGCGGTTCCAGTCCCAGGCCAGCAGCAGCAGGCCCGCCAGCAGCATGAGCCCGGTGATGACGGACGTGCCCCCGAAGTCGTAGGAGATGGTGATGACGAAGATATTAGCCATGATGGGCACGTAGGCCAGCGCCCCCAGCAGGCCGAAGCGCTGCGTGAGCAGCAGCAGCCCCGCCACGCACTGCGCCACCCCGATAAACTGCCAGTACAGCCCCGACTGGTACATCATCTCGAAGAAATGCCCCGGATTGTGGCCCGCCACCGTGCCGTCCATCTGCGTGAAGCGGTGGCCCTTTATTTTAATCAGGCTGGCAAACACGAACGCGCCGCCCACCAGATAGCGGGTGTAAATCACGGCCAGCTGCAACAGCAGCGAGTGTTTTAGGGACTGGCGGGGCATGGCGCGGCGGGTTTTTATCTAGCTCCTAACCTCTGGGCTGCCGGCCCGCCAAATGTGACGGTGGCGCTATCGGAAAAATGGTAGCGCAGCTGCGGAATCCTGGTCTTCAAATTGAGCTGGCTCTGGTGGTTGATGGCCAAATCGGCGGCCTGAATGTTGTTGTTCGCCGCCACTTCCAGCGTGGGCATGCTGCCGGGCGTGGCCCCGGCCTCGGCGCGAAGCTGCCGCAGGTTGTTGTTTTCCAGCGTTACGGTGCCAGCCCACCGCTGCTGGATGCGCAGGCTGTCCTGGTTGAAATTGCGCACCAGTATTTCGCCGCCGGGGCCGTGCTCGTGCGCTTTGCGCTGGCTGGCCGGGTAGGCCGCATCGGTGGTCAGCTGCCGCAATTGGGGGCAGTGAATAATCACGGCGGGCTGCCCATTCAGGAAATGCTCTTCGCTGGGATTGGTAAGCGTGAGGGCCAGGGTGCGGCCGTGCTGGCGGAGGCGCACGTATTCGGCGGCCTCCTTATTCACCCACACGCCGGCCGGGCCGGCCTCAATTTTCACCTTGAAGTAGAGCCCGGCCGGGGCTTCCACGGCATCGAAGGCCGCGCTGGCTTGTTTGGTGTAGTGCTGAAAAGGGTCTTTATAGTGGCCGGTGCGGTATTCGGCGCGCAGGGCCACGTCGTAGCTGACCACGGAGCCGAGCACGAGGGCCACGGCGGCCACAAAAAGCTTGTTACTGGTTTTCATCAGGAAGTGGCGGGAAGGGGTTGCGGTTGGGTGTTTTTGAATTCCTCATAGCGGCGCTGCACCTCTGGTAGCCCGATGCCGAGTAGCAGCATGGTGCCGAAAACTTCGGGCAGCTCCTGCATCAGAAACCGCTCGCGGCGGGCGGCCTGCACCTGCTCCACGGCGGCCGGGGCCACAAAAAAGCCGATGCCGCGCTTGTTGTACAGCACCTCCTGGCTTTGCAGCAGCTCGTAGGTGCGCATCACCGTGTTGGGGTTCACCTGCAAGGTGCCGGCCAGCTCGCGCACCGACGGAATCTTGCTATCGGGCGGCCACTTGCCCCGTAGTATCAGCTCGCTCACGTACCCGGCAATTTGCAGGTAGATGGCCTCGTTGTCTTTAAATTCCATGCTGATTCGCGGTTAAACCTCTTTTTCGGTGAGGCGCAGGTAGGCCCCCAGCCACCCCAGCAGCAGCAGCCCGCCCAGCAGCACCAGCACAAACCAGGTGTTTTGCTCCGGCGTCAGGTTCACGCTGAACCACTCCTTGCCATCCACGAAGCTCATGCCGCTGAAAGGCACGGCGCTCTTCACCTCGCGTCCCAGCAGTGCTCGCATCAGCGGCACGTTCAGCAGCACCAGCGCCACCGCTCCCACCAGCACCCCGAACGCGGTGCGCACAAACTGCTGCTTCCCAAAGAATACGCTGCCCCACAAAAACACCGCACTCACCACCGCATACACCGGCAGCGAAAGATAGAGGTGGCTGGCATTGGAAAACAGCGCTACCAATTCGCCCTGCGGCCCAAACCGGCCCTCAATCTGCAACACCAGCGCATCAACCAGAAAAAAGCAGCCCACGTACGCGGCCAGAAAAAGCGGCCCCGCATACAGCCAGCTCACCAGGTATTTTTCGCCGTGCGAGGCCGGCAGCATGAGCGCCGCCGTTGCCTGGCGCTTGTCGCCCAGCGGCGCAAACACCGTGCTGGCGAAAAATGCCCCCGCCGCCAGCAGCCCCATCACGAAAACCACGCCCTGAATGTCGGGCAGCACCGGCCCGGGGGTAACCACGGCCAGGAAGCCCAGCAGCAGCGCCAGCCCGCCCACCAGCACCCCCGCCGCCAGCAGATAACCTCCGCCATACTCGGCCGTGTGCTTGCTGAACAAGCGTCCAAAACGCGAAAAACTAAACGACTGGCTCATGAGCAGGCTGGTTTTGCGTGAGGTACTGCGCAAGGGCGGGCGCGTTGCCCACCAGCGCATTGAACAATAATTCCAAATCGACGCGGCCCGGCACGCCGGTGCGGTTGGGCCGAATAACCTGCGCCCCGCGCAGCGATTCCTCGGCGTAGAGGGCCGTATTGTCGGCCTCCGGCACGGTGGCAAAGGTGAGGCGCTCGGCCAGCTCGCCCAGGTCGGCATTGAGCACGATGCGCCGGTCGTGCACCACCAGCACGGTGTCAATCAGGCTTTCCAAATCGCGCACCTGATGGGTCGACACTATCAGGCAGCGCTCTTCCGTGAGGGCTGAAGCCACAATTTTGCGGAACTGCGCCTTACTCGGAATGTCCAGGCCGTTGGTGGGCTCGTCCAGCACCAGGAGGCTCGTATTGGCGGCCAGCGCGAAGGCAATCATGAACTTCTTCTGCTGCCCGTAGCTGAGGGCCTGGAGGCCGGCCTCGGCCGGCACCTCAAACTCACTGAGGTACTGCGCCAGCGCGGCGTGGTCGAATTTGGGGTAGAAGCCGGCCGTGTGGGCCACAAATTTCGCGGCCGTCACGGCGGGCACATAAATTTCTTCGGGCAGAAAAAAAAGGTCGGCCAGCACGTCGGGCCGACGCTTGGCGGCCGGCTGCCCCAGCACCTCGCAGCTGCCCGCCTGCGGAAACACCAGCCCTACCAGGCACTTGAGCAGCGTGGACTTCCCCGCGCCGTTCTTGCCCAGCAGGCCGTAAATGTGCCCGCTCTCCAGCGTCAGGCTCAGGGCTTGGAAAAGCGGGCGCTTGCGGGAGTAGCCAAAATGCAGGTTGCGAATACAGACCATGTGCGGGGAATATTAAGTGTATTACCGTTCTAGTACACTACAAACATAAGCACTGATTTTGGCATTGCGTCCGGCGGGGCAAATTATTTTTTCGGGCACGAAAAAAGCCGCCCGTTGGGGCGGCTTCTGCGGTGGTAGCAGCACGTCGTGCTCCTTTGGCATCCGCTGGTCGAAGCAGCGCTCCTGTAAAGCGGCCCCCAGCAGCTCCGTCAGAACTGCATGAATACCGGTCCGGAATCCGGCTTCGGAATTTTGTAGTCCTTGAGAAATGCCTTGAGGGCCGCCGGGTCGTGCCCGAAGGCCAGCACCTCGGCTTCGAGCTGCCTGATTTTTTGGTTGAGCGCCGCCTGCTGCATATCGTAGTCGAACTGCATGGCCGTGGGCGTGCTGGTGTAGAAGTACGGCTTACCGGTGAAGTCCGACCAGTCCATCTGCTCTTCAAACAAGCTCTGTTCCAGCTCCTTCACCTGCTCCTTGAGCAGCTTGTTGTAGTAGCTCAACTGGTTGTCGGCCAGGTTTTCGAGGTGGGTCTGGTCGATGCGCTGCAACTCCAGCTGCAGGCGCAGCAGCGTCAGCAGCTCGTTGGCCCGGTAGGCGCTGGTGACACGCTTGAGCAGCTCGGTTTTGCGGGCGGCTTCGATGGGGTCGGGTTCGCGGTCGGGGTGCAGCGCTTTCACCAGGTCCATGTAAAGGGAGCGCACGGCCTTGGTAATGTTCTTTTCCTCAGCGGCTTGCTGTTCGGCGGCCGCCTGTTGCTTCGGGCTTTTCTTGCGGCTGGCGCGGCGCGCGGCCTGCTGCTCCTCAGCCTCGTACTCGGCATCCTGCTCGGCCATTTTGCCGGCCACGTACGCCTGGAATTTCTCTTGGGTACTCACGTCTACATCGGGGTCGAACTCGATGCCGAACTGCGCGGAAAACAACTGCTTCATCATCTCCGATACTTCCTTGTCGGCCTCCTCGCTGGCCGTGTCGAAATCCTGCTTCTCGTACCGGGCAAACAGGGGTTTAAGGTCGTCGTAGCCGCGCTCAATCAGGTCGTAGCAGTTACTGGTTATCAGGTCTTCGACCTTCTTTTTTTCGCCCTTGGTTAGCTTCTGGGTTTCGTAGGCCTTGTCCAGCAGGCGCATCAGGGCGGCGCGGGCATCGTTGTGGCGCGCTTGCAGGGGCCGGTACTCGCTTTGCACGCGCTGCCGTAGCGCGGTGGCGGCCTCGCGGTAGTCATGCAGGTCTTTTTCCAGCTTCGTTATCTGCTTGGTGTAACGGTTAAAGGCCCGCTGCTCCTTCGACAGCAGCGACTTGCCCGGCCCGGCACTTTTAATGTGCACCAGCTGCGTAGCGGCAGCAGCGGCCTTTTGGGGGGCTGGTTTCCTGGTCGTTTTAGCAGTCATCTTCTTAGCCATGCCGGAAGAGTTAAGGGTGAGCGGATAAAGGCGCAAGTTATGGTCAGGCTGCATTTGCGGCCTAACAACTCAGGCCCCAGCCGGCTATGTGCATTTGAAAAAGTGCGACTGTCCAAAACGCAGTGAAAGCCGTTTTTTGCTTCTGACAGATACTCCAGCCGCCGCCAGCAACTGGAAGCTTTGTCGGATGTTGGGCCGGCACGACGGGCAGCAGGGCGCAGGCGGTGGTGGTTTTGCCTGTTCCGTTGGAGGAAGGCGGGAGGTAGCGATTTTTTATAAACAGATGCTCTAAACAAAAGAAGCCGCTGTTCAGACGGCTTCTTTAAATGGCTGGACTATTTCCAAATCGGCCAGATGGTGAATTTGCTCCTCCTCCAAATCGTAGTCATTCTGCAAGCCCAGCCAGAACTTGGGCGAGTTGCCGAAGTAGCGCCCCAGCCGCAGGGCCGTATCGGCGGTAATGCGGCGCTTGCCTTTCAGTATAGCCGCCACCCGCGTTTGCGGGATGCGCAGGGCCTGCGCCAGCTTGTAGGCCGTCAGGTTGAATTCCGTTAGAAACTCTTCTTGCAGCACTTCGCCGGGGTGGATGTTGGGGAGACGGTCCATGATGGTTTCAGTGGTTCTGCCCGCGCCGTTGCAGCCGGCCAGGAGGTATGCATATTTGTTATTCGAGGACAGCACTTCGGTATCAGCCAAAAACCAGCATGTCGAATTTTAACACACTCAAAAATGCCTTGTGCCTACTTATTGGTGCATTGTCATTGACATGCTGTACCCAGCCAAGACCAGAAACGCCTGATGATTTCACCAATCTTAAGGCTTTTGAATCTGAACTCTCAGAAATGTGCAGGCAGCATCCTGAAATGCGTTGTTCACCAAGTCTAAGTGTTGCTATTGCAGAGGGTCATGTAGTATCTATCAATATTGATGGGCGTGGCAGAGCAGGACAAGGCGTGGGCCTAAATCAACTTCCAAAATCGATTTACCAATTCCATCATCTTGCAGAGTTCTCGCTTTTAAGTACTGGCTTCGACCAGATACCGGATTTACGGCCTTTCAGCAACTTAACCAAAGTGACTATTGAATACAATATCTTCAAAGGGGCAGTCCACTTGAAAAATCTTCCCCTCTCAATAGAAAATTTGATTCTAAGCCGTGATGGAATTACAGAAGTAGTAGTTGATGATTCCCTACCCCATTTATCCAGAGTTTACTTGACTCAAAACCGAATGGGAAGCCGAATCAATTCAACCTTTTGTAAACTTCGCGCTTTAGAATTCCTAGACTTGTCCTCCGGGTGCTGCACCACTTTAGCCCAGCAAGTAGAACTGGAAAATGCCGCTAAGAAAGTTCTGTGCAACAAAGATGTAGCGGTACTTGCTAAGGGTGAGTATATCGACTAACCTCACACCTGAATAACCCCCACGTTATACGCCCGCTCAATCGGCGCGTGGTTGGCCGCCGCAATCCCTTCCGAAATCACCTTGCGGGTTTCCAGCGGGTCAATCACGGCATCGACCCAGAGG
>JALYUI010000445.1 GCA_030853845.1 Bacteroidota bacterium
CGTTGAAGCTGCGCCATCGCAATTATCGGAGCCAGATGATACGACGCGCGGACTCGCAGAGTCCACGCTACGGCTCTCCCTCCACGACCAGCGCCTCCAGCAAGTGGCCCACGAAATCTATGACCTCGCACCCAAGCGCGTGCTCGACCTGGGCTGCGGCGAAGGCAAGCTGCTGCGCCTACTCCTGCGCCAGCCCAAAATCGAGTACATCCTCGGCATGGACGTGTCGCACCAGGCCCTGCCCCGCGCCGCCCAGCGCCTGCACCTCGCCGAGATGCCCCCGCGCCAACGCGCCCGTATCGACCTCATCCAGGGCTCGCTGCTCTACCGCGACGAGCGCCTCGCCGGCTTCGACGCGGCGGCCCTGGTCGAAGTCATCGAGCACCTGGACGAAAACCGCCTCGCCGCCCTCGAAGCCGTGGTATTTGGCCAGGCCCGCCCGGCGCACGTCTTCGTCACCACCCCCAACGCCGACTACAACCAGCTCTTCGAAAAGCTCAACGCCGGCGAATTCCGCCACACCGACCACCGCTTCGAGTGGTCCCGCGCCGAGTTCGCCGCCTGGGCCGCCGGCGTGGCCGGGCGGCATGGGTACGCGGTGCGGCTGGTGGGCATGGGGGAGGAGGTGGAGGGTGTGGGTGCGCCTTCGCAGATGGCGGTGTTTTCGCAACAGCTTACTTCCGCTCCAGTTTCTCAATCAGCTTCAGAATAGCCTCGCGGTTTTTGGCCTCTTTAATGAATTGTGGAAGCTTCTCCACCATCGTAGTATGAGTCGTTGTTTGCCGCTCTCGCAGCTTTGCCCCTACATACTCTTTGATATCGTTTAGGTGCTGCCTGTTGTAAGCCCAAAATATATTACCTCTTATGCTCCCTTGCAGCCATAATGGCAAACCAAATACGGAAGCTTGCCCAGAAGCATGCTCATTATAAGGCTGGTGATAAGCCTCATTTCGTGGCGTATAGATTCTGACCTCACCGCAGTTTGGACACGGCAGAGCGAATGCATCAACGGGTTCTTTGGAGTGCGGAATTACTTTACTAATGAGTTTGCCGCAATTGTCGCAATTTCTTCTGACCGAAACTTTATACCGAACTAAATCGACAGATTTTTCGGAATGGCCACAATGCCTGCAATTCAATTTCGAATTGCTAAATTGATTGCCGTATCCAGCCGTAACCATCGCCAAGTGCTGGCACTTTGGACACTCGACAGCATACTCGCCATTGTATGAGCGACCTATCGTAGCTGGCGCGTGATACCGAGAATCAATAGCTTCCATTAAAATGGGCATTAATAGTTTGACATTCCAAGATGCCTCGAAACCCCATGAAACCTGACTCAATTACTCCGGGCCAAGCTGCCAAGCGCCGCCAAATTGCCGAAGAAATGCGAGCTTCTTTCCACATCGAAGGTATTCAGATTTCGGCGGAGCAAGCCCGTGCCACCCTGCGAAAATTGGAGGCCAGCTTAGGGCCAGCTAGCACGGATTTTTAGGCGACGAATTCGGCGCTAAACCGGCTCGTTTGAAGGCTTCGAAACCTTCTTCGAATTCCTCGCGGGCCGGGGTGCTGGACTCACCGTATTGCGCGGTGAGGTGGTCGGCGAAGGAGGTCAGGGTGAAAAGGAGCTTACGATTCATCGGCTAATTCTTGCGATATAATTCGATAGGAGGATTTTCGGCTTTTCTTACGGTTTACAGACTTGTCCCAGCTGAGGTAACGATTTCTGTTGTCGGTCTGAAAATGCATTGGTCCGCCATAAGCCAAGTTAGAACCCTGTTTAATCATTACCCCATTTAGATAGCAAGTGTCATGATGACAAAGGTGTTTCGAATAGGTGCCGAAATTTCGGTGCCCCGGCTTTTTGCTATCCAGGATTTTCTGCTGGTTTCGTTTAATATCTTCCCAAGCCTGATTCTTATCCGCCACTGTCAAATTTTCGCCCAGCGTAGTCACTGCAAAATAGGTCTGCGGGTCTTTTAATTGCAGAAATTCAAACGTTTTCGCAAAAGCCAAAACGGCCACTTTGCTCAGCGCAATTTTCTCTTCGAGGCTAAGTTTCGTGGTTTCCACGATGGAGCGAAACAAGCCCAGCATATTGAAATCCGTGAACTTTTTGTGGTGCTCAATCAGGTGCAGGTATTCTCCGTAGGTGAGCGTGTTGAATTGCTTGCCGACTCTCATAATATTGCTTCAATTGTGGGTAGTTGTGGCTAATCTTGCATTGCGCAACGTTTCCCTCATTCCTTCCAATGCCCCAAGATACCCTCAAAGTCCCCGAACTCGCCCTCGTCCTGCTCATCGGCAGCACGGGCGCGGGCAAATCCACCTTCGCCCGGCGCTTATTCCGGCCCACGGAAATCGTGTCGTCAGATGCCTGCCGGGGCTACGTGGCTGACGATGAAAACGACATGGCCGCCACCAACGATGCCTTCGAGCTGCTGCATTACTGGGTGGCCAAGCGCCTGAAACGTGGCAAGCTCACGGTGGTCGATGCCACCAACGTGCAGGAAGCCAGCCGCAAAACCCTGGTGGCCCTGGCCCGCCAATACCACGTGCTGCCCGTGGCGATAGTGCTCGACGTGCCCGAATCGGTGGCCCAGCAGCGCAATGCCCAGCGCCCCGACCGCCGCCACCTGGGCCGGCACGTCATTGCCAGCCACCGCCAGCAGCTGCGCCGCAGCCTGCGCAGTCTGAAAGAGGAGGGTTTCCGCCACATCCACCACCTGCGCAGCGTGGCCGAAATCGACGCCGTGCAGCACCTCACCCGCGAGCAGCTCTACAACAACCGCCAGGAAGAAACCGGCCCCTTCGATATCATCGGCGACGTGCACGGCTGCTACGAGGAGCTGCGCGCGCTGCTACAGCAGCTGGGCTATCAGGTGACGGAGGACCCGATTCTGGACGTGCGGGATTTGGGCGTGCGGGTGGTGGCACCGCTGGCCGGCACCTCACCCCCTAGCCCCCTCTCCCGCGGGGAGGGGGAACTAGTTTCTAGCTCTAACCTAGAATCAGCGAACGAAGAATACAGTCAACTACATAATCTAAAGCTAGAAAAACTAGAAACTAGTCCCCCTTCTCCGCGGGAGAGGGGGCTAGGGGGAGAGGTGACGGGGCCGCGCCGCCGCGTAATCTTCCTCGGCGACCTCGTGGACCGTGGCCCCGCTTCCCCGCAGGTCCTGCGCCTGGTGATGAGCATGGTGCGCGACGGCAGCGCCTTGTGCGTGCCCGGCAACCACGACATCAAGCTCCTGCGCCACCTCAACGGCAAGAAAGTTACCGTCAACCACGGCCTGGCCGAAACCCTGGCCCAGCTCGAAGCCGAGCCTGAAGCCTTCAAAAGCGAAGTGCGGCGCTTCCTCGACGGCCTGGTGAGCCACTACGTGCTCGACGGCGGTAAGCTCGTCGTGGCCCACGCCGGCCTCACCGAGGAGATGCAGGGGCGCGGCTCGGGCGCCGTGCGGGCCTTCGCGCTGTTTGGCGAAAGCACCGGCGAGATTGACGAATTCGGCCTGCCCGTGCGCTACGAATGGGCCCGCGAGTACCGGGGCCGGGCCATGGTCGTCTTTGGCCACACGCCCGTGCCCGACGCCGAATGGCTAAACAACACCATCGACCTCGACACCGGCTGCGTGTTCGGCGGCCGCCTCACTGCCCTGCGCTACCCCGAGCGCGAGCTCGTGGCCGTGCCCGCCGCGCAGGTCTACTGCGAACCCGTGCGGCCCCTCAACTACCGCAGCCGTAGCACGACAAGTAGCGCGGACTTTATAGTCCGCGACCCCGACGGAAACCCGAACGACGTTAACGGCGCGGAGACGCGGACTACTGAGTCCGCGCTACAATCCGCCCAGCACGAGCAAGACGACCTGCTCGACATCCGCGACGTGACCGGCAAGCAGTTCATCGAAACCCGCCTGATGCGCGGCGTCACCATCCGCGAGGAAAACGCCGTGGCCGCCCTGGAGGTGATGAGCCGGTTTGCCCTGCACCCCAAATAGCTGCTGTACCTGCCGCCCACCATGTCGCCCACCGAAACCTCGGCCCTGCCCGACCTGCTCGAACACCCCGCCGAAGCCTTCGACTACTACCAGCGCCTCGGCGTGGAGCGCGTTGTCTGCGAAGAAAAGCACATGGGCAGCCGCGTAGTGCTGGTTTTGGGGAAGGATGAAGCCGCCATCCAGCGCCGCCTGGGTCTCGTGGGCGAGGGCATCGGCAAGTGCTACACCCGCACCGGCCGCAACTTCTTCACTGATGCCGCCCTCGAAACCGCCTTCCTCGCCCGCGTGCGCGACGCCTTCGCCACGGCCGGCTTCTGGGAGAAATTCGATACCGACTGGGTCTGCCTCGATGCCGAGCT
>JALYUI010000464.1 GCA_030853845.1 Bacteroidota bacterium
ACCCCAACCCGGTGCTGCACCTGGCCGCCGATGGCCGGCTGCGCTATGCCAATGCCGCCGCCGAGCTGCTGGCGCGGGAGCTGCGCGCCACCGGGCCATCGCGGGTGCGCTCGCAGCTGTTGCACGCCGCTACCCGCGCCCTGCGCCTGCGGCAGATGGAGCGGCAGGAAATGAGCGCAAATGACCGGCTTTTCGTGCTGTCGGCTGTGCCCCTGCTGGAAGATAACTCGGTGCTGCTGTTTCTGACCGACGTGACGGCCCAGCGTCAGGCCGAGCAGGCCGTGGGGGAACAGCGCGAGTTCTACGAAACCATTATGGCCTCGCTGCCGGCCGTCGTCACCGTGCTCGACCCCGAGCACCGCTACCGCTACCTCAACCCCTACGCCGAGCCCGACCCCGAGCGCCGCCACCAGCGCATCGGCCGCACCTTTGCCGACCACGCCGACGGGCGCGGCCTGCCCCCGGAAGTGGCCCTGCGCCGCCAGCGCCAGTTCGAGCGGGCCGTGAATACCCGCCGCCTCGTGAGCTGGGAGGAGCGCTGGCCCGGTGCCGACGGCACCACCATCATCTACTGGCTGTGCTACTACCAGCCCGTGTTTGCCCCCGACGGCAGCCTGCGCATGATGGTATGCTACGGCCTCGACATCACCACCCGCCGCCTGGCCGAAGCCCGCACCCGCCAGAGCGAGGCCCAGGTGCAGGCCCAGCAAAGCTTCACCGAGCAGGTGCTCGACCTCACGCCCAACCTCATTTACGTGCGCGAGCGGTATCTGGCAGGCCGCGAAAGCCGCATCATCTTCCAGAACCGCACCATGAGCCTGATGCGCGGGCGCATGCTGCACCTCACCGGCACCGACTCGCTCGACTCGGCCCTGCGCTCCGACGACCTGCAGGCCATTGCCGAGGCCGATGCCGAGGCCCTGCGCACCGGCCGGTCTATTACCAGTGAAGACCGGGTGGTGCTGCCCACCGGCGACGAGCGCTGGTTCCAGAGCATCCGCTGCCCTATTACGATGGCCGATGGCACGGTGTGCATTCTGGGCGTGAGCACCGACATTACCGACCTAAAGGCGGCCCAGCACGTGGCCGAGGCGGCGGCCGTGGCCCGCGAGAATTTCCTGGCCAACATGAGCCACGAAATCCGCACACCCCTGAACGGCGTGCTGGGCATGACCAGCCTGCTGGCCAAAACTTCGCTCAGTGAGCAGCAGCGCAACTATACCGACATCATTCAGTATTCGGGCCGCCACCTGCTGAACGTGGTGAACGATGTGCTCGACATGGCCAAAATCACCTCCGGCAAGCTCGAGCTGGAGCAGCACGTCTTCAACCTGTGCGAAGCGACCATGCACGCCGCCGAGCCCCTGCTGCTGGAGGCGGCCGAGAAAAACATTCGCATGGTGGCCACGCGCCTGCGCGATAGCTGCCCCTCGCCCTGGGTAGTGGGCGATTCCTACCGCCTGAACCAAATACTGCTAAACCTGCTCTCGAACGCCATTAAGTTTACGCCCCCCGGCGGCCTCGTGACGGTGGGCGGCTACCTGGTGAGCGAAACCGACGACACCCTCACCACCGAGTTCCGGGTCACGGATACCGGCATCGGCATTGCCCCCAACAAGCTCGAAACCATCTTCCAGGAGTTCACCCAGGCCTACGCCGATACCACCCGGCGCTTCGGTGGCACCGGCCTGGGCCTGAGCATCAGCCGGGCGCTGGCCACCCAGATGGGCGGCTGGCTGGCCGTGCAGAGCGAGCTGGGCCAGGGCAGCACCTTCACCTTCACGGTTACGCTACCCAAGGCCGGGGCTGAAGAGGCCCGGCAGGCGCAGCTGGCCCCGGCCGCCATGCCGGCCAACATGGTGCGCGGCCGCCGCGTGCTGCTCGTGGAAGACAACCCCGTGAACCGCGAGGTGGCCCTGCTGCTGCTCGAAAGCCACGGCGTACTCGTGGATGAGGCCGGCAGCGGCCTCGAAGCCCTGGTGCAGTTCGAGCAGCACCACTACGACGCCATCCTGATGGACATTCAGATGCCCGGCATGAATGGCCTCGATGCCACGACCCGCATTCGTGCCCACGCCGATGTGCGGCGCGCCGCCACACCCATCCTGGCCCTCACCGCCAATGCCTTCCGGGCCGATGCCGAGAAGTACCTGGCCGCTGGCATGAACGACACCCTGCCCAAGCCCTTCGATGAAGCCGAGCTGCTGCACAAGCTGGCCCGCCTGATTGCCGGCCCCAACGGGGC
>JALYUI010000477.1 GCA_030853845.1 Bacteroidota bacterium
GCTCGGTTTTGCCGGCGCTCAGGGCGCGGCGCACCCAGGCCCCGTTTTCTTCGGCGGCGCGGCGCACGGCCAGGCGCTCGGCGTTGCAGGGGCCGTCGCCGTTAATCACGCGCTTGAAATCTTCCCAGTCGGGCTCGGTAAATTCCCACTGGCCGGTTTCCTCGTTTTTGCGCAGGTTGGCGTCGGGCAGCGTCAGGCCAATTTCCCAGATTTTGGGCACGTACATGTCCAGAAACTGGTTGCGGCATTCGTCGTTGCTGGCCATCTTCACCTTCCAGCGCATCAGGATTTCGGTGTGTACCGACATCTTATCCGACGGGCCGAAGAAGGTCATAATCGCCGGCCACCAGCGGTTGAGGGCCGCCTGCATCATCTCCCGCTGAATTTTAGTGCCGGTAGCCAGGTGGACTACGGCATCGTGCCCGTACTTCAGATGGAAGGCTTCCTCGGCGCAGATGCGGTCGAGGGCGCGGCAGTAGGGGCCGTAGCTGCCCTTGGCGTTAGCGAGCTGGTTCACGATGGCCCCGGCGTCAATCAGCCACGAAATCACGTTCGAGTCGGCCCAGGTAGGGGTGGGGTAGTTGAAGACGTTGGAGTACTTGCTCTTGCCGTTGATGAGGTCGACCAGCATCTGCTCGCGGGTTTTGCCCAGCGTTTCGGCGGCCGAGTACAACAGCTGCGCGTGGCCCACCTCATCCTGCACCTTGGCCATCTGGGCCATTTTGCGGCGGAAGCCGGGCGCGCGGGTAATCCAGGTGCCTTCGGGCAGCGAGCCGATAATTTCGGAGTGCGCGTGCTGCTCAATCATGCGGGTGAGCTGCTTGCGGTAGAGGGCCGGCATCCAGTCGCCGGGCTCAATCTTCTCGCCCCGGGCAATACGGGCCTCAAACTCGGCCAGCAGGATGGGGTCTTCGTTTTCCAGGCCGGTGGCGGCGGTGCTGGGCAGGTCGTGGGTGCTGGCGGAACCGTACATAAGGCAATGGGTGAATGGGTGAATAAGCGATTGAGTGAATGATTTCGGGCGCGGGCAACGAGCGAAAATATTCACTCAGTCACCCATTCGCTCATTCACCCATTGAAGAGAAGCCCGCCGAGCAGCTGCTCGGCCAGGCGGTGGGCAATTTCATCGGGGGCGAGCTTGCCGTCGGGCCGGTACCAGCTGGGCAGCCAGTTCAGGCTAGCCAGCAAGGTGAGCGCGGCGAAGGCCGCATCGGGCGCGTGCAACTCCCCGGTGGCGATGCCACGCGCCACCAACTGCCGAAAGCCCGCCTCGTAGCGGTCGCGCAGGGCCAGGAATTCGGTGCGGGCCGGCTCGCTCAAGTGGCGCCACTCGTGCAGAAACACGGCCGAGGCAGCACTGTCGGCCGTGAGCACCCGCACGTGGGCCTCAATGGCCTGGCGCAGCTGGGTAGCCAGCGGGGCGGAAGCGTCGGCCGTGGCGGTATCGAAAGCCGAAAAGAACGACTGGGCCAGGTCAAAGCAAACCCGGTGTAGAATTTCCTCCTTCGACTTAATGTGTGAATACAGGCTGCCGGCTTCCAGGCCCAGCTCGGTGGCCAGCTCGCGCATGCTGGTGGCCGCAAAGCCGCGCGCCCGGAACAGGGCGGTGGCCGTATGGTCAATCTGCGCTTTGCGAGAGCGGGCGGGCGGGAATATTTCAGGCGTTATCATCGGGGAGTCAAAGGTAGCCTTGCTAACGCTCGTTAGCAAAGAAAAGTTGTTTCTGGCGCAGGGGTTTCGTGCATAGCAGGCGACCGAAAAGTTTTTGAACGGCTAAACAAAAATGCCAATTTCCACGTAATTCGGGGCTTAATAGCTGTTGCACCGGATAAAAGCAATTGTGTATCTTTGCCAGTGCATCGACTTTTTTCCTCTCAAAATATATGAAAAAGCATTACTTACTGCTCTCGGCTGCCCTGTTGGTAACGGCAGCTGCTCATGCCCAGGGTACTGAGCTCTTCTTCTCCGAATACGACGAAGGTGCGCACCAGTCGGGTGTAAACTACGGCGGGACTACCAACTCGACCGGTAGCGAGCGGGCCCTCGAAATCTACAACCCCACCACGAGCGTGGTCAATTTGAACCCGTACTCGGTGCGCCGCTACTCCAACGGGAGCGTGAGCGTGACCGAGGAAGAGCGCCTGCTGCGTAGCAATGCCACGCAGCAGCCGGTTGGTAACAATACCCTGAACTCCCAAGGGGTCTTCGTGCTGGCTTCAGGCGAGGCCACACTGCCGGTTATTCGCAGTGCGGCCAACCAATTCAGCGTGGGCCACACGCCTACTTCCGGCCCCACGGTTATCACCGGTGGTGGTACGGTGTATTTCAACGGCGACGATGCTGTGGCGCTGGTGCGCTACCCCAGCGGTACGGCCGGCACGGGCACGGGCGTTATTATCGACCTGCTGGGCGTGATTGGCGAGCAGCCTACTTACGGTGGAACGGGTACGGGAACGGGCAACTGGGAAGGCACTAATGCCAGCGACCCGCCCGTGATTATCAACGGGGCCTCCGTGCAGCCGTTTGTGCGCTCGGCCAACCAGTCGCTCGTGCGTCGCCCATCGATTTCGCACGGCAGTGTTCATACTGTGCCGCAGTACATGACGGGCACTACTACCCCAATCCTCGGCGGCTACAACCTTGCCGACGACTGGGCTGCCTACAGCTACGCCACGCCTCCTGGCGGGGTAGCCAACCCCGGCGCACAGGACTACTCCGGGCTAGGCGACCACAACGACTACACCGGTCCCCATGGTATCTACCAGGCTACTCTGGCTACACTGGCCAAGTTCGACGCCAACATCAGCGTGTATCCCAACCCGGCCCACGGCAGCGCCACGGTCGAGATTAAGGATGCCAAAGTTGGCCGCGTGGTCCTGCTGAACAACCTGGGCCAGACCATCAGCGCCGAGGCCAAAGGCCAGGGCCAGGAGAAGCTCACGCTTAACATTTCGGCTCTCAAGCCCGGCCTGTACTTCGTGCAGATTCTGAGCGCCGACGGCCAGACCAAAATCTATAAGGAGCTGGTTGTGCAATAGCCGTTTTCTGGTTGCTAGTGAACAAGTGCCTGGCAACGAGTAGCAATCAATTCTGAAAAGGAGGGAAGCAATTCCCTCCTTTTTT
Source organism: Bacteroidota bacterium (assembly GCA_030853845.1). Classification (GTDB taxonomy): domain Bacteria; phylum Bacteroidota; class Bacteroidia; order Cytophagales; family Hymenobacteraceae; genus Hymenobacter. The sequence continues at coordinate 3,124 of JALYUI010000477.1, forward strand.
TATGGCCGTACTTTTGGCTTCTGGTCACTCAAAAGACCACTACTGACCGGAAACCAGCAACCAGAAACCAGAAACTTCCAGATTATGGCCGATAACCTCACGCCACTTAATGCCATTGGCGAATTTGCCCTCATCCAGCGCCTACAGGCGGGCCTGACCATGCGCCAGCCCGGCACGGTGCTGGGCATCGGCGACGACGCGGCCATTATTCAGCCCACGGCCGGGCAGGAGTTGGTGATGACCACCGACCTGCTGGTCGAAGGCATTCATTTCGACCTCTCGTTCTGCCCGCTGCGACACCTGGGCTACAAGGCCGTGGCCGTGAACGTATCCGACGTGGCCGCCATGAATGCCCTGCCCACACAGCTGGTAGTCGCGCTGTCGGTTGGGCCGCGCTTCACGGTGGAAGCCGTGGAAGAGCTGTACGCCGGCATGCGCCTGGCCTGCGAGGCCTACAACGTGGACCTGGTGGGCGGCGACACCACCGCCAGCCGGGGCGGCCTCACGCTGGGTATTACCGTACTGGGCGAGGTGCCGGCCGGTCAGGCAGTGCGCCGTAGCGGAGGCCAGCCCACCGACCTGCTCTGCGTGAGCGGTGACCTGGGCGGGGCCTACCTGGGCCTGCAGGTGCTGGAGCGCGAAAAGCAGGCCTTCCTGGCCGACCCCGACACCCAACCCGAGCTGGCCAACTACGAATATGTAGTGCAGCGCCAGCTGCGCCCCGAAGCCCGGCTCGACATTGTGCACGAGCTGCGCGAGCGGGGCATCCGGCCCACCAGCATGATTGATATTTCCGACGGGCTGGCTTCGGAGGTGCTGCACCTGTGCGCGGCCAGCGGCACTGGGGCGCGGGTTTTTACCGAGTTCCTGCCCCTGGCCAACCCCACGCTCGAAGCGGCGGCCGAGTTCAACCTCGACCCGCTAACATGCGCCCTGAACGGGGGCGAAGACTATGAGCTGCTGTTCACGGTGCCCGTCACGGACCACGACAAAATCAAGAACCACCCCGACATCACCGTCATCGGCCACCTGACTGAGCCGGCCGACGGGACCAACCTCATTACCAAAGCCGGGCAGGCCGTGCCGCTTCGCGCCCAGGGCTGGACCAGCTTTTAATCCACTTCGGGCACCGGGACATAACCTTGTTTAAGCGCTACCGTTAGGGAAGCCAAAACCGGACAAAGCCGGGATGGCATGCTAATTGACTTCCGCCAGCCAGTCCGAAATTTCTCTTCAATTTTTCGCCCGACAATCATGAATAAGCTCCCCTATATTTTCGCTGTGCTGGTGCTGCTGAGCACTGTATTTGGTTCGACAAAAGCGCAGGCCCAGTGGAGCCCGCAGGCCAAAGGTGCCGTTATCGGTGGCCTGGGAGGCGCGGCCGCCGGCGCGCTCATCAACAAGCGCAACCGGGCCGTGGGCGGCGTAGTAGGTGGTGTAGCCGGTGGCGCAATTGGCTACGGGGTGGGTAAGCACATCGATAATAAGAATAAGCAGCGCGCCGCCGCTGCCGCCGAGCAACGCGCCGTAGCTGCCCGCGAAGCCGCCAACCGCCGTGAGCTGGCTCTAGCCCGCAACCGCGAAACGACCACCACGACCCGCACTACCCAAACGGCCCTGGTGCCGGCCAACAGCCTGATGGCCAGCAACGCCATGGTCGGTGGCATGCCGCCCGCCACTGTGCCGGCCGGCAGCAATGTCTACCTACCCAACGAAACGTACGGCGACGCCACCAAGCCCTACGGTACCTCGGAGTACCGTCGGAAAAGCTGGTAGCTTTCGGCCTGAAACCCTTTGCAACCCCTGGGCACCCGTGCCCGGGGGTTGATTTTTTTACACTGATTGCCGTAGCGGGCAAAGTAGTCCGCAGCGTATTCCTTCATTAATTTTTTGGACGTATGAAATCCCTCGCTTTTAGCCTGCTGGTTGCCGCCGCGCTCACTTCTTCCTGCTCGAAATCGGCCGATGCGCCCAACGTGCAGACCCTGAACCAGGACTTTATCAGCGCCTGGAACAGCCGCGACTCGGGCAAAATTAACGGCATGCTAGCCGATGACGTGGCCTTCGTGCAGGGCAACGCCCACTGGAAGGGCAAGGATGAAGTGTCGCAGAAGTGGGTGAGTGCCACGCTGCCCACCATCAGCAACCTGAAAACCAGCGTAAGCAGCTCCAATACCGACGCCGCCAGTGCCTACGAGGCGGGTACCTTTTCGGTGGATGTGCCAGCGGCCGGCCCGGGCCAGCCCGCCGGATTCGGTGAAGGCAACTATATTTTCCTCTGGAAAAAAGCCGCCGATAACACCTGGAAGCTGAGCTACGCGCAGTTGGAAGACCTTCCGGTGCAGCGTCGGAATTAGTCGCTGGCTGATTAGAAAAATAGAACGTCATGCTGAGCTTGCCGAAGCATCTCTACCGCAATAGTAATTATTTCCTAACTGATGTTACGCGGTAGGTTTACGGGTTAAATGTACGTTTCTGCTGGTCACGATGCTGGACTTATACACGGATTATCTCATCAGTTCGACGGGCCAGACCTCGGCGACCGGCCTCTCACGGCTC
>JALYUI010000480.1 GCA_030853845.1 Bacteroidota bacterium
CGCTACGGCTACGGCGGCTTTATCCGGCTCGCCCACCACAAGCCCTGCTGCGCCCGCATGATGATGGACGACAAGTTCTTCCGCGAGGTGCAGGACAATTGCTGGGACCCCGCCGTGCGCCTGCGCGAGTACGACCAGTTTGGGGTGCAGGTGCAGGTGCTGAGCACCGTGCCGGTGATGTTCAGCTACTGGGCCAAGCCGCTCGATTGCCTCGATTTGAGCCAGCTGCTCAACGACCACATCGCCGATGTGGTGCGCCGCTACCCCACCCGCTTCGTGGGCCTGGGCACCTTGCCCATGCAGGCCCCCGAGCTGGCCATCCGCGAGTTGGAGCGCTGCATGAGCATTGGCCTGGCCGGCGTGCAAATCGGCTCGCATGTAAACGACTGGAACCTCGACGCCCCCGAATTATTTGAGGTTTTCGCCGCCGCCGAGCGCCTCGGGGCCTGCGTATTCGTGCATCCCTGGGACATGATGGCCCAGCAGAAAATGCCCAAGTACTGGCTGCCCTGGCTGGTGGGCATGCCCGCCGAAAGCACCCTGGCGCTGTGCTCGCTGATATTCGGCGGCGTGCTCGAGCGCCTGCCCAACCTGCGCGTGGCCGTGGCCCACGGCGGTGGCTCGTTTGCCAGCACCATTGGCCGCATCGAACACGGCTGGCAGGTGCGCCCCGACCTCTGCGCCATCGACAACCCGCACAACCCGCGCCGCTACTTGGGCAAGTTCTGGGTCGACTCGCTGGTGCACGACCCACTGATGCTGGACTACCTGGTGAAAACCCTGGGACCCGACAAAATCACGCTCGGCACCGACTACCCCTTCCCGCTGGGTGAGCTGGAGGCGGGCCAGCTCATCAAATCCATGCCCTTTGGCGATGACGTGAAAGCCCGCATGCTGGGCCAGAACGCGCTGGACTGGCTGGGGCTGTCCGCCGGGCTCTTTGGCCACTAGGCGGAGTACCCCAAAATTTTATTTCGGCCCGCCAGAGCGAATGGAAACCAGTGAACCCGGGCCGAAGTAAAAATCTCGGGATAATCTGCCGCCCGGGCCGAAATAAAATTTCGGGGTACTCCGCCCCGCACCCCGCAAGGCCAAAACCTTTTGTTAGCTCCGCGCCCGCCCAGCCCCGACCTTTGGGGCACGATATGAACGACACTGCCGCCATTCTCGACGCCCAAGACCCGCTGGCCGCTTTCCGCGCCGAATTTCACCTGCCGAGCGGCCCTGATGGACAGCCAAGCGCCTACTTCTGCGGCAATTCGCTGGGCCTGATGCCCAAAGCCGCCCGCGCCGCCGTCGAGCGCGAGTTTGCCTCCTGGGAAGAGCGCGGCGTCGAAGGCCACTTCCTCGGCCCCTCGCCCTGGATGCACTACCACGAAAACCTGGCCGCAGCAACCGCTCGGCTGGTGGGCGCGCGCCCGCTCGAAGTAGTGGTGATGAACAACCTGACCGTGAACCTGCACCTGCTGCTCGTCACATTCTACCGCCCCACCGCTACCCGCTACAAGGTGCTGATGGAAGGCGGAGCTTTCCCCTCCGACCAGTACGCCCTCGAAAGTCAGGCCCTCCTGCACGGCCTCGACCCGGCCGACGCCATCGTGGAGCTGGTGCCGCGCCCCGGCGAGCACACCCTGCGCACCGAAGACATTGAGGCGAAGATTGCCGAGCTGGGCGACTCGCTGGCCACCATCCTCATCGGGGGCGTGAACTACTACACCGGGCAGGCCTTCGACATGGCCGCCATCGCCCGGGCCGGGCACGCGGTGGGCGCGATGGTGGGCTTCGACCTGGCCCACGCCGCCGGCAATATCGAGTTGCACCTGCACGACTGGGATGTGGACTTTGCCTGCTGGTGCACCTACAAGTACCTTAACTCGGGTCCTGGCGGCACCTCGGGCGTATTCGTACACGAGCGGTTCGCCCAGCGCCCCGACCTCGTGCGCCTGGCCGGCTGGTGGGGCCACGATGCCAGCGAGCGCTTTCAGATGAAAAAAGGCTTCCGGCCCATGCCCGGCGCGGCCGGCTGGCAGCTCTCCAACGCCCAGATTTTCCCGATGGCCATTCACGCCACCAGCCTCGAAATCGTGGAGCGGGCCGGCGGCATGGCGGCCCTGCGCCGCAAGAGCGAGCTGCTTACCGCCCGCCTCGAAAGCCACATCCGCGCCCTGGGCCTGCCCGCGGCCCGGCTCGAAATCATCACCCCCGCCGACCAGGCCCGGCGCGGCTGCCAGCTCTCGGTGCTGGTGCACAAGCGCGGCCGCGAGCTGTTCGACTTTCTGGCCGCCCAGGGCATCATCGCCGACTGGCGCGAGCCCAACGTCATCCGCCTGGCCCCCGTACCCCTGTATAATTCGTTTGCCGATGTCGACCGGGTGAGCGAAGCTCTGCGGCAATTCTACGGCAGGCCGTCAGCAGGAAACGAGTAGAAACGGCTTCCTGCCACTGCTTTATTCTGCTAACTGGTTACTGCTAACTGTTCACTGACAACTACCTATCTAATGGAAGATTACGCCGCCAAAATGCTGCTCAAGACCGACGCAGCCCTGCGCGAGTACGTGACCGGCCATGTCCAGTACCGTGAGGCGGCCGTGCTGGCCGCCCTCGACGAGCTGCGCCGCCGGGGCCAGCCTGCGCCCGAAGAAGCTGCCCTGCGCCCGGGCCTCGAAGCCGGGGCCGCCGCCCAGCGCGTAGTCGAAGAGGAAGCCGCCGCCAAGCTGGCCTCCGAGCGCCCCGCCCCCCTGCGCACACTGGGCGCGCCCGAGGAAATTCCGGCCGATGCCCCGGCGCTGTACGCGCCCCTCACCATCATACTGTTTTCCATTATGTCGGTACCCATTGGCGGTATTCTGCTAGGACTGAACCTGTTTCGGCTGGGTCAGAAAAAGGCGCTGCTGGGGCTGACCTTGTTTATTCTGGCCTACATGGGCGCGGGCATGGCACTGCTGGCGCTGGCGGCCAGCCAGGGCAGCTCCACCTTTGTGTGGGGGCTCCTGGGGCTGAATCTGCTGGCCACTATAGTCTACCTGCAATGGTTCTGGCCGCGCTATGTGGGGGCCACCGTGTACCGCAGCCGCAGTGCCCTCATCCCGCTGGCGGTGTGCCTGCTGCTGGTGTGGGGGGCGCAAAAGCTCTCGCCCTCGCTAATGCAGCCGCCCGGCAAAATGGCTCCTGCCCCCACCCGGCAGAGTATTCCCACGCCCTAGTCGGCCGCACCTGCCGCGTTTCGTCGTTGCTTATGCTGCTTCAGCTCCTACCGCTGCCCCAGGCCGAATTACTCTTCGCGCCGGATTTTCTGCCGGCCGCCAAAGCCCGCTCCCTGCTGGCAGACCTCACGGCCACCGTGACTTGGGAGCAGCGCACCATCCGATTATTTGGGCAGGAATTTCCCCAGCCCCGCCTCACGGCCTGGTACGGCGACCCGGATGCGCGCTACACTTACTCGGGCCTGGCCTGGGAGCCGCGCCCCTGGCTGCCGGCGCTGGCCGAGCTGCGCGCCCGAGTAGAAGCCGCCACTACCGCCCGCTACAACAGCGTACTCCTGAACCTGTACCGCGACGGCCGCGACAGCATGGGCTGGCATGCCGACGACGAGCCGGAACTAGGCCCCGCACCCATCATTGCCTCGCTCAGCCTGGGCGCGCCACGCCGGTTCCGGCTACGCCCCCGCGCCGGGCTGCCGTACGTACCGTTTGGTATCGACCTGCCTAATGGCAGCCTGCTGCTGATGCGAGGACCGACGCAGCAGCACTGGCAGCACGCGCTGCCCAAAACTGCCCGCCCGGTCGGCCCGCGCCTCAACCTGACCTTTCGGTGGGTAAGCCCGCCGGGCTAGTACCGGATGCCGGGGTGCCCGCATAGCCGGGGGCAGAACGTTTCACCCACTTCGTAATCGCCCACCCGCAGCAGGGGCCGAATGGCAAGGGCTTCCCAGAAAAGCTTAGGTGCTGGTAAGGAAGGTGCGGACGGCTCTTCAACCGGAAAATCGGCAGTCTCAACGACTAGTGAGGGCTTAGGACGACGACGAATAGCGAAGCAAGGCATGAGCAGGCCGGTAAGACAGCGGTCGGGAACCGCCAACAACCCAACCCCGGACAGCCCGGTGGCAATCAGCCCGTTCGCAAGGAACGTACCAGTATCGCTCAGCAACTGGGCTATGCGCCGCTCCCGAAAGCTCCGGCAAACCGCACCGCAACCTGTTGCCGAAGCCGCAAGGCCCAGCTTATTTCGAAAAACCCGAATTTGGACCGGGTGTTAATCAGGCAATTCCAGTAGTCGCCCTTCAGTTTTGCCGGCAGCTTAGATGGCTGCGCGATTTGCGGCGTTCTAGGTTTGCGCCGTGCAAAAAACTATTTGGTTAAGGTCGGCTGGCGCAGCCAGTTGGCTGCTTCGTCCAGGTCATCGAAAAAAGCCGTTGTAACAACACGGCGCAGCTGTTTGGCCATGGCGGGTGTGTGCAGGCGATGCTCGGGCTCCAGGGTGGGCAGCACAGCATAGCGCACAAAATTGGTGTCTTCCAGCACGGCCGGCAGCCACTCTTGCAGCAGCCAGTCGCGGTCGGCCGGGTCGGGGGCAGCGGGCATGGCCTGGTGGTCGGCCAGAATGCCGGTTAGCTCGTGGCGGCGCAGCAGGTTGTGGGCGTGGATGTACAAGGCCCGGAACTCGGGGCTGGTAAGGGAAGCCCCCGACCAGTGGAGGTAGATGTAGCCACCGGCCTGCGCGAAATCGACCGAACCGACGGCGTTGGAGAAATAGTGTTGGGTGGGGGACATGGGAACAATAAGCATAACGCACGAGCCGGCCGCCAGGGCCGGCTTTTCAGCATCTCAGGCTCCTAACGGGTTTCCGATGAAGAAGTTGTGAAACTTTCAGTCCCAATTAATATTAAATCGATGACTTACAGTTTTTTAGTCAAAGAAAAAGCGGCGCTTTTAATTGCCCGCTACCGGCTGGGGATTGGCCGAGGCAACGGAATCAGGAGCTACCTCCTGATTCAGGGTTTCCCGAATAAAACCCTGACGCAGATGCTCGTAGAGCGAGTGCGGGTCGACCAGCGAAGCCACCGCCTGGGCCAGCAGCGCCCCAATCAGCAGCTGGAAGATGGCCGAGTGCCGGTCCGTCATTTCCAGTACCAGAATGGCCGCCGTAAATGGTGAGCGCACCACCCCGGTCAGGAAGCCCACCATGCTCACCAGAATCAGCAGGTTGCGGTCGGCTACGGCCACGCCGGCCAGTTGGGCCACCGCGTCGCCGAGCAGCGCCCCGGCGCTCAGCGAGGTGGCGAAAATGCCGCCCGCGCCGCCGCTGCTATAGCTCAGGGCCATGCCCACGAAACGCGCCGGAAACAGGTAAATCGCCGTGTGCCCGTCGTTCTGAAACAGCAGCCGGTTGATGATGGGCTTACCCGTGCCCACGCCATCGGGGCCAACCAGGTAGGCCAGGCCAGCCAGCAGCAGGCCGCAGCCAACTACCCAGCCCGCCTGCGCCGCCACCGTCGTGAAACGCTTGCGGTAGGCGTTGAGCCAAAGCAGTGTTTTAGCAAAATAAGCCCCGGCCAGCCCGCAGGCCACGGCAGCGCCCATCACCAGCACCTGGTACCAGCCGGCCGGCGACGTTATTTTGGGAAAGCCCAAGTACAGGTAAGGCCCCAGAAACGTCTGCGCCGTGAGGCCGGCAATAATAACAGCCGTAAACACCGCCATCCGGAAGCGCGACAAGTGAATTTGGGTCAACTCTTCGACCACGAACACGATGCCCCCCAGCGGCGTGTTGAAGGCGGCGGCCAAGCCGGCCGCTCCGCCCGTTACCAGGGCAATCTGGCGCGAAAGCTGCGGCCAGCCCGCCGGCTGCAACCGATTGATAAACCGAAAAATAGCCGCTGCAACCTGAATGGTTGGCCCTTCGCGGCCGATAACGCCGCCCCCCAGCAGCAGCACCACGCTGCTCAGCACTTTCACCACGGCCACGCGCAGGCTAAGCAGGTAGGCCGTGTGCTGGTGCTGGGCCGGGTTGGAAAGCTCGATGCCCGCCATCACCTGCGGGATGCCGCTGCCCCGGGCGGCCGGCGCCCCCCACCTCACCAGCGCCCACGCCACCCCAAAAGCCAGCGGTGTGAGGCCGAAGGCCCACAGCGGCTGCTGGCGCAGCCAGGTAAAGCTCACGCGCTCGGCCCAGCCAAATACTCTTTCGTAGCCCACGGCCATCAGGCCGGTGAGGAGCGAGGCAATCCAGAACGGGAAGCTTTGCAGGATGAGCCGGCGTACCCGCGCGGTATACAGCGGCTGAATGAGGTAGCGGTCGAGCCCGGCCAATACCCGGGCGTAGCGCGAGGGTGGGCCGGACGGGGCTTCGTCGTGCTTGTCCGGGGTGGGGGTTTCGTCCATAATTATTTACAAAGGTGCACCCAACCACCTGATGAAGCCATGAAGCTTTCTGGCGAAGCGCCCAAAAAAAACCCCGACCAGCAACTGGTCGGGGCCTTTGTTTTAGCCAAGTTGTAGCCCCTACTTCAGGTCGAAAAGCAGGCCGAAGTAGCCGAGACGGCCATAGCTGGGCGCGCCGTACACCTGGTAGTTGGTCGCGTCGAACAGGTTGGTAACGCCGGCCTGCACCGTGAGGTGAGCGGGCTTGATGAGGTAGCCTACCTGCGCATCCACGGTCTGGGCCACGGGAATGTCGCCGGTGGCGAAAGTCGACTCGTAGAGGTAAGTGTCAACCCAGCGGTAGTTCACGTTGTAGCTCAGCTTGCGGTCCAGGGCTTGGCCGTCGAAGCCAAGGTTGAACTTGTGCTTGGGCGTATTGAAGAACGACTGCGTGCCGACCGCAAAATCCTTGGTCACGAGGTAATTGTAGCTATAGTTGCCGGTTACCACCAAAGCCGGCGAGAAAGTATAGCCGAGCGTAATGCCTGCGCCCTGGCTTTGTACCTTTTGGTCCACGTTGGTGGCAATCTGAATGACGCGGGTCGGTTGGGCATTGTCGCGGAATGCTCCTTGAGTCGAAGTAATGGCCGTCCGGAACTGGGCAGCTGATGGCCGAGACCCATCCGTATTGCCGATGAAGTTCTGAGTAGCAATGAAGTTGTTGTATGTGTTGTAGTACACATCCAGGTCAACGAACAGCTTCTTGCTCAGCTGCGCCCGATAACCTACTTCAAAGCTGTTTACTTCTTCAAGCTTCAGGGCAGCACTGCTATACTGATAGGTGCCGAGTGC
>JALYUI010000495.1 GCA_030853845.1 Bacteroidota bacterium
GTGAGCGGCAGGGCGGGCAGGGCCAGCAGGGCGGCCGGCACCAGGTAGGCCGGCAGCTGGGCCTGCAAAAAGCGCCGCAGCTCGGCCGCCTCCGCCGCGTCCCCGGCCGCCGCGCTGGTGTAGTAGGCCACCAGCTGCTTGTCGCCGGCCGCGTCGGGCAGCACCAGTACCACGGCATCGCGCACCAGCGGGTGGGTGCGCAGCACGGCGGCCACTTCGGCGGGCTCCACGCGGAAGCCGCGCAGCTTCACCTGCTCGTCGCGGCGGCCCAGGAAGTCGAGCTGGCCGTCTTCACGCCAGCAGCCCACGTCGCCGGAGCGGTAGAGGCGGCCGGGGCCGAAGGGGTTATCCTGGAAGGGCGAAGCGGCCGAAGGGGCGTGGCCCCAGTAGCCGCGGGCCACGCCCTCGCCGGCCAGCCACAGCTCACCGGGCACGCCCTTGGGGGCCAGGTGGCCGCCGGCATCCACCACGTAAACGGGGCTGTTGGCAATGGGCCGTCCCAGCGAGATGTGAGCCGGCGTCGGCACCGGAACCGTCAGGAAAGTGGCCAGCGTGGTGTTTTCCGTCGGGCCGTAGAGGTTGACGATGTGGAGATGAGGGCAGTGCTCCTGCACGCGCCGCACGTGGGCCGCCGATACTTTCTCGCCCCCCGTCAGCACCCGCTCCAGGCCCCGGAAGGCCCCGGGGTTTTCATCGGCCAGCTGGTTGAACCAGGAAGTCGTGAAAAAAGCATCCGTGATGCCCTTATCGGCAATGGCTTGCTGGAGCTTGCGGGCATCGAGCAGGTGGTCGAGAGCCAGCAGGTGCACCTGCCCGCCGTGCAGCAGCGGCCCCCAGATTTCGAACGTGGCCGCGTCGAAGGCCAGCGAGCCGGTTTGCAGCACCCGCTGCCGGGCGTCGGCACGGGCGTAGGTATCCTGGCACACCAGGCGCAGTACGCCCCGGTGCTCAATCATGGCCCCCTTGGGCTTGCCCGTCGAGCCCGAGGTGTACATTACGTAGGCCAGCGAGGCCCCATGCAGGGCCGGTACGGGCCAGTTGTTGGTCGGGTAAGCGCGGTAGGCCGCCGCGTCGGGCGGCAGGCAGGCTACCCGGTCGGCCAGGGCCGTCGCCAGGGCCGGCACGTCGGTCATCAGCACTTTGGCCTGGGTGTCGGCCAGCAGCTCGGCGGCGCGCTCGGCGGGCAGGTTGGCGGCCAGGGGCAGGTAAGCGGCCCCGGCTTTGAGCACGGCCAGCACGGTGGTCACAAACTCGACCCGGCGCGTCAGGGCCACGCCCACAATGTCTTCGTAACCTACCCCGTGCTGCTCGCGCAGGCAGTGCGCCAGTTGGTTGGCCTGCTCGTTGAGTGCGGCATAGGTTAGCGTGGTGCGCTCGTCGGCGGCGGCTACCTGCTGCGGATACGCCGCCACCATCTGCTCGAACAGGCCGGGAATGGTGAGTTCGGCCGGCATGGGCACCACGGTCCCGGCCAGGGTCAGCAGCTCAGCGTGCTCGTCGGCGGGCAGGTAGTCCAGGGACTCAATGGCCGTTTGCGGGCTGGCAGTGGCGGCGCGCAGCAACTGCCGCAGGTGCCCGCCCAGGCGCTCGATGCGGGCGCGGGTAAACAGGTCGGTGCTGTATTCCAGGGCCAGGGTCAGGGTGCCCGCTTCTTCCCAGGCTTCCACCGTCAGGTCGAACTTGCTGTATTCCTGGGGCAGCTCGACAGCCCGCAGCTCCAGGCCGGGCAGCTGGTCGAGGCTGTCGGCATCGCCCCCGTTGTTTTGCAGCACCACCAGCACATCGAACAGCGGCGAATGGCTGAGCTCGCGGGCCACCTGCAAGTCATCAACGAGCTGGTCGAAGGGATACGCCTGGTGCTCGAAGGCGGCCAGGGCCACCTGCTTCACGTTATCAAGCAGCTCCTCGAACGACCCCTGGCCGCTGAAACGGGTGCGCAGGGCCAGGGTGTTCACGTAAAAGCCCACCTGGTTTTCCAGGTCGCTGTGCTCGCGGCCCGAGGTCACGGTGCCCACTACCACGTCGGATTGGCCGGTGTAGCGGTAGAGCAGGGCTTTCACCGCCGCCAGCAGGCCCATAAACAGGGTGCCCCCGCGCCGGGCGCTGAGCTGCTTGAGGCGGGCAGTAGTGGCCGCGTCGATGGTCAGCTCCACCACGGCACCGCGCTGGCTGCGCTGCGCCGGGCGGGCAAAGTCGGTGGGCAGCTCCAGCACCGGCAGCTCGCCGGCAAACTGCTGGTGCCAGTAGGCGCGATGCGGCTCGGCGGCCGGGCCGGCCAGCTCCTGGTTGTGCCACACGGCAAAGTCCTTATACTGAATGGGCAGCGCGGCCAGCGCGGGCGCAGTGGGCTGCCCCACGGCCTCGTAGAGCGCAAACAGGTCGCTGAGTAGAATATCGGCCGACCAGCCATCGGCCACGATGTGGTGCAGCACGAGCACGAAGAAGAATTCGGTGTCGGCCAGCTGTATCAGCCGGGCGCGAAACAGCGGCCCCTCCGCCAGGCTGAACACCGTGCTGAAGTCGGCTTGCGCCTGCGCCAGGGCCGCCGCGTTGACGTCGGTGGCGGGGCGCGTGCGCCAGTCATCGTAGCGCAGGGCGTGGCCGGCTCCCACGGCTCCCACGCGCTGGCGCGGCTCGCCGGCCTCGGTGTGGAAGGTGGTGCGCAGAATTTCGTGGCGCGCCACCAGCTGCCGCAGGGCCTGGGCCATATCAGTGGGCCGTAGCGGGCCGCTGAGGTAGTAGGCCGCCGTCATGTTGTAGCTGAACTGCTCCTGGTCGAGCTGATTCACGAGCCAGAGGCGGCTTTGGGCGTGCGAAATCGGGTAGCTGGCCTGTGCCGGCGCGGCCGGAATGGGCTGGTAAATAGCCGAGCCGGCCCGCAGCGCCCGCGCCAGCTGCTGAATGGTGGGCGCGGCAAACACGGTGCGCACCGAAATGCCCGTATCAAAGCGCTTGTTGACGTGGGCCGCCAGGCGGGTGGCTTTCAGCGAATGGCCGCCGATGTCGAAGAAGTTATCGGTGGTGCTAATCTGCTCGCGCGCCAGCACCTTCTGCCAGATGGGCAGCAGCTGGGTTTCGGTGTCGTTGGCCGGGGCTACCACTTCGGTGGCTTCGGTGGCGGCATCAGGCTCGGGCAGAGCCTTGCGGTCCACCTTATCACTGAGATTGAGCGGGAAGCTGGGCAGCAGCACGTAGCAGGCCGGGTGCATGTAGCTGGCCAGGTGCTGCTGCACGAAGTCCTTGAGCTCCTGGCGCAAAGCCGCCTGGCCCTCCTCGGAGGCCAGCGCAGCGGCCGACTGCGGCACCACGTAGGCCACCGGCAGCAGCTCGCCCTGGTAAGGCTTGAGGAGCACGGCCGCATCCTGCACGGCGGGGCAGCTGCGCAGGCGGTTTTCAATCTCGCCCAGCTCTACCCGGTAGCCCCGGATTTTCACCTGCGAGTCGATGCGGCCCAGAAATTCCAGCAGGCCATCGGGCCGCCAGCGGGCCAGGTCGCCGGTGCGGTAGAGGGTATCGCCCAGGGTGCCCTCGAAGGGGTTCGGCACGAAGCTGGCCGCCGTTTTTTCCGGCTCACGGAAGTAGCCCGCGCCCACGCCCACCCCCGATACCACCAGCTCGCCGGCCACGCCCACGGGCAGCAGCTTGCCCTGCGGGTCCACCACAAAAATATTCATGTTGGCCAGGGGCCGGCCAATGGGCACCTTGCGCACCGAAGCCGGCAGCGGAGCCATGATGGCATACTGCGCGATGTCGTCGGAAGCCTCGCAGGGGCCGTAGCCGTTGAGCACTCGGCAGGCCGGAAACAGGCTCAGCCACTGGTTCACCAGCTTTACGGGCACTTCCTCGCCCACCATCATCATCCAGCGTAGTGCCGGCAGCCGGTCGGCCGCGGCGGCATCGCCTTCGAGATATTCGGCCAGGCCCAGCAGGTAGGAAGGCACAAATTCGGCAATGCTCACCCGCTGGGTTTGCAGCACGCCCAGCAGGGCTTCGTAGTTGAGCAGGTCTTCCTTGTCGGCGATAACCACGGCCCCGCCTTTGAGCAGCGGCGCGAGAATCTGCCAGACCGAAATATCGGAGGAGATGCTGGCGCTCTGCAAAAACCGGAAGCCATCGGCCAGCTCCAGGGCGGCGAATTCGGCCAGCAGGTGGTTTAGCGCCCCGTCGTGCCGGGTAATGGCCCCTTTGGGCCGGCCCGTCGAGCCCGAGGTGTAAAGCATGTAGGCCCAGGAATCGAGGCGGTTCTGGTTGGGCAGGTTAACGGCCGAAGTCAGGGCCAGGTCGGCGGCGTCGGCCCAGGCCAGGCCGCGCTGCTGGCAGCGGCCGCGCAGGTCGTCGTCCAGGTCGTCCACGCTCAGCACCGCCAGGTTCAGGTCGGCCAGGGTGGCCTGGCGCAGCAGCGGCCGCAGGTTGGCCGCATCGGTGAGCAGGCCCCTGAGCTTGCTGCTGGCCAGCAGCTCGCCGGTGCGGGCCACGGGGTTTTGGGTATCGAGGGGTACGTACACGCCGCCCAGCTTCAGAATGGCCAAAATGCCGGCCACCAGCGCCGGGCTGCGCTCCAGGTGAATACCCACGAAGTCGCCGGGCCGCACGCCCAGGCGGCGCAGCTGGCCGCCCATGCGGTTGGCCGCCGCGTTCAGCTCGGCATAGGTCCAGCTCACGGCGTGGTGCAGCACGGCGGGGGCGTCGGCCCACTGCGCGGCCTGGGCTTCGAAGCGCAGGTTGATGGGCTGGTCGTTGCCCAGGTCCACGGCCCCGGCATTAAACTCGTGCAGCAGCTGGTGGCGCTCGGCCGGCGGCACCATTTCGAGCTGGGCCACCACGGCGTCGGGCTGCGTCAGCACCTGCTCGAAAAGGTAGCCCAGGTGCCCGGCCAGCCGCTCGATGTAGGGGCGGGTATAGTACTGCGGGTTGAAGTAGAACGTGACGGTCAGGTTGTCCCCGATTTCCACGTCGATATCGAGCTGGTAGTTGGTTTGCTCGAAGCCCGCCACGTTGTGCAGGCTAAAGGGGCCGTCCTCGGCGGGGCCATCGAGCAGGCTTTCCTCCACCGGGTAGTTCTCGAAGGCGACGACGTGGTGAATCAGCGCGCTTTTGAGGCTGCTGCCGGCCTGAATATCCACGAGCGGGTGGTGGTGGTGCGGCCCGGCCTCAATGGCATCCTGGTGCAGCTGCGCCACCAGCTCCTCTACCCGGGTGCTGCCGTCGAAGCGCACCCGCACCGGCATGGTATTGATGAACAGCCCAATCATCTGCTCACTGCCGGGCAGGTCGGTCGGGCGGCCCGATACCACACCGCCGAATACCACGTCCTGGCTGCCGGTGTAGCGGGCCAGCAGCACGCCCCACACGGCCTGAAACACGGTGTTGAGCGTGGTTTGGCGCTGCCGGGCCCAGGCTTCGAGCTGCTGCACCTGCGCCGGACCCAGGGTGAGCGTGGCGGTGGCGGGCTCGGTGAAGGGCACGCCGGGCACGGGCTCGTTGTCGGGCGGAATGGCGGCGAGGGTTTCGTAGCCGTGCAGGTAGCGCCGCCAGTAAGCGGAGGCGCCGGCCTGGTCCTGCCGCCCCAGCCACTTAATGTAGTGGCCAAAGGGCACGGCCGGGGCCAGCTGCACCGGCCGGCCGGCGTGGAGCGCCTGGTAAATATCCTTGAGCTCGCTGAGCAAAGTGGCCAGGCACCAGCCGTCCATGAGCATGTGGTGGTAGCTCCACACAAACTCGTGGGTATCGGGGGCGGTGCGCAGCACGCTCAGGCGCACGAGCACGTCGCGCGTCAGGTCGAAGCCCCGGGCAATGTCGCGCTGCTTAAAATCTCGCAGGTGGTCCTGCTGCGCGGTCGCGTCGAGGGCCGTCAAATCCTGAAAGCTCAGGCCGACCGCCCGGTTCTTGAGCACCACCTGCATCGGCTGCTCCACCTTCTCATACACAAAAGAGGTCCGCAGCATGTCGTGGCGCTGGGCCAGCTGGGCCAGGCTCCGGGTGAGCACGGCCTCGTCGAGGGGGCCGCAGGCGGTGTAGGTGGTCTGCGAGAAATAGGCGTTCGAATCGTCGTTCAGGGTATGAAACAACATGCCTTCCTGCATGGAAGTCAGCGGGTAAATCTGCTGGATATTGGCTTGGTCGCTCATGGGGCAAGGGGTGCTAGTCGCCGCCGCTTACTCTCTCTGGTATGGCTTGGCTCCGGAAAATTGCGGAACACAGCCGGCCATCTAAATTTTATTACACCAACTCCCGGTTTACCGGGATATACCATGCCTGGAAGCCCTGCGCACCCACCCACAAAAAAGCCCTGAACGCGCGGAAGGCGTCCAGGGCAAGAGCAGATAGGCAGCGCGGTTTCTACCTATCAGAAGACGGTCATGCTGAGCTCGTCGAAGCATCTCTACCGCTTCGTTGAATCGAT
>JALYUI010000497.1 GCA_030853845.1 Bacteroidota bacterium
CAGCAGTAGCAGCCACAGCTGCTCCAGCTTGAGGTGGCGCAGGCGGCGGTTGGCCCCGGCGGCCAGCCAGCGCAGGCTGCCCACGGCTACCTCGCGGCCGGGCCGGCGGTTGAAAAGATGAATGGCTACCGGCACCAGCAGCCCCGTGAGGGCCAGCAGGGCGGCAGGGTGAAGCAGGGTGAACATTGAAGTGCTGGCGCAATCGGGGTCAGAGGGTGAGGTTGCGTCGCCGCAGAAACTCCCGCATCGCCGCATCCAGCGGTTGCGAAATATCCAGTAAATGATAGTCGAACCCCTGTCGTCGGCAATTCCGGGCCGTTTCCTTCAGCCATTCCTGTTGCTGCCGCTGGTACATCGGCCGCTGCTGGTCGGCGTCAATTTGCAAAGTTTGCCCGGTTTCTAAATCACGAAAAGTAACTGCGCCTTTATGGCTGAATTGCAACTCGTTATGCGCCATCAGGTGCAGCAGTAGCACGTCGCCGCTGGTGGCGCGCAGGCGGGTGAGCAGGGAAGTGATTTCCTGGCCGTCCTCATACAAGTCGCTCACGCACACCGTGAGGGCGCGCTGGCGGCGGGTGATGAGCGGGGCCAGCGTTTCAGGCGCGGGGAAGCGGCCGGTGGCCTCAGCCGTTTCGAGGGCGTGGTAGATTCTGGGCAATTGGCGCGTTTCGGCGCGGGGGGCGAGGTGGCGCAGGCCGCCGGGGCTGAGGATGGTCAGGCCCACGGCATCGCCCTGCTGCGTAGCCAGGTAGGCGAGCGCGGCCAGCAGCAGCCGGGCGTAGTCGAGCTTGCTGAGCTCGTTGTCGTCGCGGTGGTTCATGCTGGCGCTGGCGTCGAGCAGCAGGTGCACGGTCAGGCTGGTGTCGATTTCCGACTCGCGCAGGTAGTAGCGGTCCGAGCGCGCTGCCAGGCGCCAGTCGAGGCGGCGCAGGTCGTCGCCGGGCTGGTAGGGGCGGTACTGGCTGAACTCCATGCCCGCGCCGTGCCGCCGGCTGGCGTGCGCGCCGTTGAGGAAGCCCTCGGCCACCTGGCGGGCGGCGAGGGACAGGTTTTTTAAGCCGTGCAGGTGCTCAGGGGTCAGCAATTTTCAGTGAGCAGTTAACAGTGAGCAATGTATATTAGGAACGTCATGCTGAGCTTGCCGAAGCATCTCTACCGCTTCGTTGAATCGATTGATTTACTACTGCGGTAGAGATGCTTCGGCAAGCTCAGCATGACGGCCTGCACGGGATGTTCCATCAAACCGCGACCGCCTTCAGCAATTCCTTCACCGCATCATCGGGTGTAATGTTCTCCGCCTCCGCGTTGAAATTCAGCAGCACCCGATGCCGCAGCACCGGTGCGGCCAGCGTGCGGATATCGTCCAGCGTGGCGGCGAAGCGGCCGTGCAGCAGCGCCCGCGCCTTGGCACACAAAATGAGCGCCTGCCCGGCGCGCGGCCCCGCCCCCCAGCGCCCGTAGTCCTTAATAAACTTCACTTCGGACGTCGCCGGGCGGGTGGCCCGCACCAGGCGGTTCACAAAGTCCATCAGCTCAGGACTGAGGCTGACCTGCCGCACCAGCGCCTGCAAGGCCCGGATATCGGCCCCGCCCAGCACCGGCTGCACCGCCTGCCCGGCCGCGCCGGTGGTGCCGCGCAGCACCGCCAGTTCCTCCTCGGCCGTGGGGTAGCCGATGCGTACGTAGAGCAAAAAACGGTCGAGTTGGGCCTCGGGCAGCGGGTAAGTGCCCGATTGCTCGATGGGGTTTTGGGTGGCCAACAGGAAAAAAGGCTTGGGCAGCGCGTGCTCCTGCCCGGCGTAGGTGACGTGGCCTTCCTGCATGGCCTCCAGCAGGGCGGCCTGGGTTTTGGGCGGCGTCCGGTTGATTTCGTCGGCCAGCACCAGACTGGCGAAGATGGGGCCAGGGTTGAACTTGAACGAGCGGCGGCCGGTGCCGTGGTCTTCTTCCAATACCTCGGTGCCGAGAATGTCGGTGGGCATCAAATCGGGCGTGAACTGGATGCGCCGAAATGGTAAATCCGTGGCGGCGGCCAGCGTGCGAACAAGCAGGGTTTTGGCCAGGCCGGGCACACCTTCGAGCAGGGCGTGGCCGCCGGCCAGCAGGGCCACCAGCACTTCATCGAGCACGGTTTCCTGGCCTACGATGACCTTGGCGATTTCGGCCTTGAGCACGGGGAGTTTGGCGAGGAGGGCGTTTACTTCTTGTTCGGTCATTAGGTAGTTGTCAGTTGCTCGTTATCAGTTGTTAGTCGCAGGCGTCGGCTTCATTGGCCTAACAACTGAAAACGAGCAACTGACAACTACATTAAGTCAGCGCATACAGCAAGATATTCACCCCAAACTTCGTGTTGTCCTCGGCCAGGAAGCGCTTGTTGCGGAAGTCGTAGTCCCACTCGCAACCGTAGTCCTTGTTAGAGTATAGTACGCCGATGCGGCCCTTTATTTCCACCGCTTTCAGGTAGTCGTGCACCAGGTCGTCGCCCCAGCCGTTGAGCTCGAAGCCGGTGTTGGGCGGGCCGTCCTTAAAGGTGAAGAACTGGGAGTAGATGGGGTGGTTGTTGGGGATTTTTTTCAGCGCGCCGCTGCCGAAGCACTGGCGCATCTGCTCCTCGAAGGAGCGGGCAAACAGGCCGTCGATATCGTGGTTGCAGTCGTCGACGAACACGAAGCCGCCGTTGCGCACGTAGCGGATAAAGTTCTGTTTCTCCGTGCTGGAGAATTGCACCAGCCGGTGCCCGCTCAGGTAGCAAAACGGGTAATTGAACAGCTCGGGGCTGTCCAGGGCCACTACTTTTTCCTTGGGGTCGACGGGCACTTTGGTGTACTGCACCAGCGAGTGCAGCAGGTTGGCCGGCATGCGCTCGTCCACCGCGTCCCAGTCGCCGGAGTGGTATTTCAGGCGTACGAAAGTGAAAGCGGCAGCGGGCATTAAGCAAGGATAGCAGTAGAAAGGGAAGCAGCGCGGGTCAGTCCGCAACCATAGTCGCGGAAAGCCGCCAAAAAGTTGCGCCACCGCCCTGTAGCGTGGACTCTGCGAGACCGCGCGTGAGCGCAGCGAGCA
>JALYUI010000531.1 GCA_030853845.1 Bacteroidota bacterium
GTGATACGAGCCTGGACCAGGCCCAGTTGACGACAATCTATCAAAGAAGGTGGAAAGTTGAAGAATACCACAAATCGCTGAAACAAAATACGTCACTTGGTAAATCGCCCACCAAAACCCCTGATACCCAAGCCAATCATTTCTTTGCTTCTATACTGGCTTACACCAAGTTAGAAGTAATGAAATTACAGTTGGGCATCGGTCATTTTCGCTTAAAAGCCCAACTCTATTTGACGGGGCTCAAAGCAATGAGCCAGGAGTTAGCCCGAATTAGCGCGTAACATCAGTAATTATAGTGTTATTTATTTACACGAAAATTATTCGCCAGCGGCTTAACTCCTTTTTTATTAGTGTAGTTTATTGGGTGTTGTTTCTGTTGATTATAGTCTTTGGATTATTAACATTGCTGATGCCAATTATACCGTATGGGGGAATGGTTGGATGAGGACGGTGCCACGCTGGCCCGCGTCTGCGACGCGCTGCTCATTGAAGTCGAGCCCGAGGCGCAGTTCGTGCGTTACAAGCCAGTAACCCCCGCCACCCCCGGCACTTTTGCAGCCCGCAGCGTCGTTTAGATTTAAGGCTTTTACCGTTTTGCTACCCCGTAAAATACCCCAAGAGCAGGAACCTTAAACAGGCTTATTGCTAAAATAAGGCTGCGCAAGCGCTTAACTCGCTTACTGGTTGCCCGGTACTAACTTGCAGCGAGTCTGCTGCCCAGCCGTCGAATACCTGCTCATTGAGGAGCTGCAAGGCCGGGGCTTTGTCGGTACTATTGATTACCAAACAGAGGTTGTTGGTTGAGCCCCCGTAGCAAATCATGTGCAGGCCGATGTCGCGCAGGGCACCAAACACCAGCTGCGGGCCGTCGTGAAAGGCGCGGGCGCGCATCAGGTGCTGACCCACTACGCACACCACGCTCACGTCGCGAACGATGGTGATATCGCCGAACTGTTGGAGCTCTGCTATCAGGGGCGGCAGGGCGTGCGCGTCCTCTACCGTGAGCGAGACGGCAGTTTCGGTGGTCGCCACCAAGTCGATGGGGATGCGGTGCCGCTTGAAGCAATCGAATACGGCGTGCAGAAAATCGTAGGCCACCACGCGGCGATTCGAGCAAATTTTAAACATCAGCAAGCCGTCCTTCACCGCCACGGCCCGGATACCCTCCCGGCGGTGGCGTGCACAAATCAGCGTGCCCGGGGCTTCGGGCTGCATGGTGTTCAGCAGGCGCACCGGGATGCCGTACTTACGGGCCGGCAATACGGAGCTGGGATGCAGGATTTTAGCGCCGAAGTAGGCCAGCTCGGCGGCTTCATCGAAGGATAACTCGCGCAGCGGATACGTGTCTTTCACCACGCGCGGGTCGTTGTTGTGCAAGCCATCAATATCCGTCCAGATTTGAATCTCGGCAGCCCGCACGGCGGCTCCAATCAGGGTAGCGGAGTAATCGGAGCCGGCCCGCTTAAGGTTATCGATGTGGCCCTGCGCGTCGCGGCACACGTAGCCCTGGGTGATGAAACAGCGGCAGCCGGGATGGTTGCTGAGCAGGTCGGCGAGCTGGGCTTCGATAAATTCGGCGTCGGGCTCCTGGTCCGGGCGCAGGCGCATGAATTCCAGGGCGGGCAGCAGTACGGCCTCGCGGCCAACAATGCCAGTCAGGTAGCCGTGAAACAAGGCCGTACTCAGCAGCTCGCCCTGGGCCAGGATAATGCGTTCGCCGGTGATGGTGAGGGGCGCAGGCAGCAAGGCGGCAATGGCGTCGAAGCACGCATCGACGGCGCGTAAGGCCGCGGTCAGCACCCCGGTCTCGGTTAGTAGTTCGTGGGCGATGCCGTTGTAATGCGTCCGCAGCGCGGCGAGTTGCCCGGCGGCCGCAACGCCCTGGCCGGCGTAGAGCTGCTGCACTAGTTGCAGCAAGCGGTTGGTGGTGCCCGCCATGGCCGACAGCACGACGATAAAGGGGGTATCGGTTGGTAGCAAGGCGGGCAAAGCACGCATCCGGGCGGCGGTGCCGACGGAAGTACCCCCAAATTTCAGGATTTTCATGGCGAAAAAAGTGCTGGGTCAACGGTGAATACAAAAAGGGAAACCTATTAATCAGTCTTAATGCGGTTGGTTTCATCTTCGCTGGCCGACTTGCGCTCGCGGAGCTTTACCTTCTCGCCGCCGCTGAAGCGGTAGGTGAAATTGAGCTTTATGGCCCGCGACTGCCAGGTATTGCGCAGGTAGATGTCGACATTCTGATACTGACTCGACCCCTCGAAGCGGTTGGTGTAGAAGGGGTCGGTGGCACTCAGGCGCAGGGTGCCGCGCTTGTTGAGCATGGCCCGGGATATGCCCAGGGCCATCATGCCGAAGGGCTGCTGAATAAAGGTGCCCGCCACCGAGCGCGAGGTGTACCAACCGGCCAGCTCGACGCCCCAGCCATTGTCCAGCTTCACCTGGTTGAGCACGTTGCCTTTGAAGGTCGTGGCGCTGATGGCAAAGGGCTGTTCGTTGATTTGCCCGTCGTACTGGTTATTAGTGAGCTGGGCGTCGAGGGTAGTGGTGAGCAGCTTACCTACGGGTAGCTCGGTGCTCACGCTCACGCCGCGCACCAGGCGGCTACTCAGGTTTTCGGGCCGCTCGAAAGCCTCTTTGCCTTCCTGCCGGAACACATCCTGAATAATATTCGTGGTGCGATTATACAGCAGGGTCGTGATGAGCAGCCCGTCTTTGAAATTATGGCTCAGCTCCAGGTTTTGGCTGAACTGCGGCCGCAGCAGCGGGTTGCCTTCCTCGTAGGTGTAGCGGTCGAGGTAGATGCGAAAAGGGTTCAAATCGCCATATTCCGGTCGTTCAATCCGTCGCCCGTAGCTCAAGCCCAGCTGGTGGTTGTCGGTGAGCTTGTAGCCGACCTGCGCGGTCGGAAACAGCTGGGTGTAGTTGCGGGTGAAAGACTGGCCGGTGCGGCGCTGTTCGCCCCGGGTACCCGTCTGCTCCAGGCGCAGGCCCAGCTGCACCGTCCAGGCCCCGGTTTCCTGGTTGTAGCTGGCGTAGCCGGCGTTGATGTTTTCATGATATAAAAACCGGTTGCTGCGACCGGTGGGGTCGGTCCACTCATCGCCCTGCAAGCTCACGTAGGGCGCATCGTTATCGGTGCTGACGTAGCTGGATTTCAACCCCAGCTCCAGCTTGCGGCCGGGGCCGAGGGGGTGCAGGTAATCGACGCGCGCGGTGTAGATGGCGATGTTGCGGTCGATACCCTGGCGGAAACGGTCGGCGCTCAGCACCTGCCCGTCTCCGGGCCGCAGCAAGTGGGTGGTGAAATCCTGGGTTAAGGCCGAGTGGTACTGCACGTAAGCCAGGTCGGCCGATAGCTCACGGCCGGTAGTGTCGAGCGTGTGCCGTAGGTTGAGCGAAGCCCCCAGGTTCTGCCACTTGCCGGTGGCAGTAGCCGGCGACTCCACCAGCGCCAGCACCTGCTCATCGGAGTTCAGCAGGCGGGTATGGTTGTCGGTAATGGAGGAGTTCGGGTTGTGGTAGCCGTTGACGCTCACGCCCAGCACGGTATTCTTGCTCAGGGCATAGTCCAGGCCCAGCTTGCCGTTGAACGTCTGGTTCGTGGTGCGGACATAGGTGTTCTGCTCGTAGAGGGCCGTGTCGGCCCCGCCGGCCAGGCCGCTCAGGTGCCGCCGGCTGTAGAACTCCTGGTAGCCCTTGCGCACCCCGGCCCCAACCGAGCCGAAAAGCGTGAGGCGGCCGTTGCGGTAGTTGAGGTTGGCCGTGGGCACCAGGCCGTAGAAGCGGCCCTGGGTGTAAGCCACCGAAGCCGTACCACTAAAGCCCTTGGCCAGGCTGCGGACGGTTTTGATGTTGATGACGCCATTGCCGGCCGCGTCGTATTTGGCCGAGGGATTGGTCATGATTTCCACCTGGCTCACCTGGTTGGCCTGCATACCGCGCAGCAGCACGGCCAGGTCAGTCCCCGAGAGGTAGGTAGGGCGCCCGTCGATGTACACCGCCACGCCCTGCTTACCGCGCAGGGCCAGGTTGCCGTCCTTATCCACGGCCACGCCCGGCGATTTTTCCAGCACTTCGAGCACGGTGCTGCCCGCGTTGGTAATGGAAGCGTCCACATTCACGATGGTGCGGTCCAGCTGCCGCTCCACCAACGGCTTTTTGGCCGTTACCGTCACCTCGCCCAGCACGTGGTCGAGCTCGGCCAGGCCCACGGGTCCGCGTTCCAGCCGGGCCTGGCTCAGCTCAAACGGCTCGCTGTTTGCCTCCCGATAGCTGATGCTCGTGACCAGCAAGGTGTAGCGGCCGTAGGGCACGTCCGGCAGCTCATAAGCGCCGGTGGTATCGGTGAGGGCCACTTTGACCGTGGCCAGGCCCTCAGCCTGGCGCAGTACCACGGTGGCAAACGGCACCGGCTTACTGTTTTTGTCGATAACGAGGCCAACGATGGTGCCGCTGGCTTGCTGCGCCCAACCAACAATGGGCAAAAGCAGGCTGCACAGCAGCAGCCCGGTTGCGAAAAAGAATACTTTCATAAAATTGGAGTTAGAAAAGGAAGAGGGATAGCCGGCCCGCAGGCTGGCCGGTGGGGGGTGTTTAAGCAGCATCAAGCAGCATCAAGCAGCAGGGCGGTGATGGTGGTTGGCACCGGCTCGATAGGCAGGTCCGGGGCCTGGGTGCAAAGCGTGGCGACGTAGCAGGTAGGCGCAGGCAGCGAGTAGTAATACCACTGCTCGGCCCGGCCGGCTGCCGGCTGGTAATGGCAGTGGGCCGCGTTCACGTACACATCCTGGAGCCGGAGGTTCGATACCAGGCCCACGCCCTTGGCTTTCACAAAGCTTTCCTTGCGGGTCCAGAGCTGGCAGAAGTTCTGGCTCATGTTGGTGGCCGCCAGCGCCTGCGCTTCATCGGGGCGCAGCAGCTGCCGAAAGTCGTCCAGCTCGTAGGGCAGCACCTGCTCCACGTCGAGCCCCACGCAGTGGTGGGTAGAGAGCGCGCAGGCCACCACGGTGCCGGAGTGCGAGATGCTGAAATCGACGGGCAGGGGCAGGCGGGGCTTGCCCAGCGCGTCGCGGTAGAGCGTTTCCAGCGCATCGGTCGGGTAGCCGCTATGCACCAGCAGGTGGCGCACGAGCAACTTGCCCAGCAGGGCCGCATGCTGGTCCTGCCAGCGGTGGAAGCGCAGCGCTTCCCGCTGGAGCGGGGGCGGGAGCGCCCGCAGCAGCGCGGCAAAGGTGGGGGCCGCCAACTGCTCGGGAAATGAGAGGCTGGAGTAGGAAATCATGCGAGTACGGGCACCTCCACCGCCGCCTGCTGAAGCAGATTTGCCAGGACGCGAAATTGCTGGTTGATGAAGAAATGATTGCCGGGCAGGCGCAGCTGGCGCACTGGCGCGCAGGTTTCGCGGCCCCACTCGCTCAGGTCCGCCTCGTCGAGGCCCTCCGCCATGCCGGCCACCACGGTCAGCGGTACCGGGTAGGGGGCGGCCGGGCGGTAGGCGTGCAGCTCCAGGGCCTGAATGTCGGCCCGGATGATGGGCAGGCAGAATTGCATCAGCTCCTCGCTGGCCAGCACTTCGGGCGGCAGCCCTCCCAGCTTCATCAGCTCCTGCGTGAGCAGCCCATCGCTGAGGCGGTGGCGCTTTTTCAGGTAGCGCTCGCGGCAGGGAGCCGCGCACCCGCTCACCAGGAAGTGCCGGGGCATTTCGGCCCCGGTCTGGGCCAGGCGGCGCAGCAGCTCGTGCCCCAGAATGCCGCCCATCGAGTGACCGTAGAACAAAAAGGGCGCGCCGCTGCGCCGGGCCGTGAGCTGGCGCAGCAAGTCGTCGACCAGGAGGGGCAGGTCCGTAAGCAGGTCTTCGGTTACCCGCTGCCCGCGCCCGGGCAGCTCCAGGGCTACGTGCTCGAAATGAGCGGGTAGAAAAGGAGTCAGCCCCGCCAGGGAATACCGGCCACCGCCGGCGTAAGGAATGCTGAAAAGTTGAATTTTTTCCATGAGAAAGCGGGCCACGAGGCCCGGAAAGCGGGTGGAACATGCGGCAGCAGGCTGCCGTGAGCGACCACCGCTGTTCTTAGGCAATATGCCCACGAACGGCGGCGAACAAAATTTTCTTACACCAACGCGCTGGTGAGCGGGACGAATAGCCGCCGACGGCGCTAGCGATGCGGCTGGCCGGCGCTGGCGGGAGCCGCCTTGCGCGCTTTGATGCGGGCCAGCTGCGCCAGAAACTCCGGCAGGCCATCGCCGCCGCCAAAAGCTTTGTGGTAGCCGGCCTGCTCCAGCTCCCCGGCGTAGAGGTAGGAAAGCGTGGCATCGGTACTCAGCTTGCCCCCGATAAAGAAGGGGGTATCGGTGAGCCCGGGCACGGCGCGGGCTTCGGCTAGCAGCTCCTTGCCTTCGATAAAGCCGTGGCCGTTAATGGTGGATACCACCACCACGTCGGGGCAGTGTTCGAGGCAGGCGCTGGCCAGCAGGCTGTGCGGCACGCAGGGGCCGAGGTTCACGACCGTAAAGCCGTTTTCCTCCAGCAGCAGCTGCATGAAAATGAGGTTCCAGTTGTGCGCGTCGGAGGGAACGGTGGTGAGGAGGGCAAGCGGTTGCATAGGCGGCTGAAGATTGGGAAAAGGCGAAACGGTTGGGCAACGGGCGGCGGCACCGCACTGCCAGGCCGGGAAAGCGCTAGCAGACCAGACTCGGCACGGCGGCGTCGTAGCGCAGCTGGTTGTAGGAAAGCATGTGGAAAAGGGCGGCGGAGCTGAGTCGCTGGCCCGCCGCGCCCGCTTCGGCCACCACCTGGCGCGGAAAGGGGATGTTGCCGGTGGTGGCCCAGCCGGTGTAGCCGCCGGGCCGGATGCGGGCAAATGAGCGGCCCCGGTTGTCGGGGTGCAGGCAGAAGGGCACGTCCCAGTAGCCCTTCGCGAACGCCTGCTGAATGGCCAGGCCAATGTCGCTGTGCAGGTTGAGCAGCAGCTCGACCAGAAAGCGGGCCTCGGCCAGGATGCCGGCGGTAGCCTGCTCTACCTGCGCTTCGTCGATGGCGTAGTCGCTGGCCTGGCAGGATGCCTGGTAGCTCCACGCCAGGGCGTTGAGGTTGTCCTCGACCAGCGGAATCTGGTGGGCTTCCTTTACCGTTTTGACGATGAGGCGCTCGGCCCGGCCGTGATGCGCGATTTTAGCGCTTTCCTCCATCAGGGCGCGGGCGCCGTGGCTGGTTTCGGGAAACTTGCCCATGAAGGTGTAAAAGACAATGTGCCAGGAATCGTCGGCCCCGAGCAGCTCCTCGCCCAGCTGCCGTAGCGCGCGCAGGGCGGCCACGTCCTGCTGCCCGTGGGTGCCCTGGGCCAGGCTCACCGAAAGCAGCTTCAGCCCGTGCTGGCGGAAGAACAGGGCCTCGACCAGGGTAATGGCAATGAGCATGGCCGGCGGGCACAGCTGGCCCATCATGCAGCCCCCGAAGCTCTCGATGTGGTAGGTGTCGCCGGCCTCGGCAAACAGGCGGGTGCAGCGCGCCCAGGCTTCCACGCTCAGGCGCAGCGGCACCCGGCCGTAGGGCAGGCAGTACGAAATCGGCCCGCCCTCGGTGGCATCGAGGCCGGCACGCAGCGTGGCCCGGAATATTTCCTCGGGCAGTGAGCTGCCGTGGCGCACCTGCACCGGGAAGTCGGGACCGCGCAGGCCGGCCAGCAGCGCGTGGTTTTCGGCTTCCGAATATGTCACGATGGGGTAGCCATTGAGGGTTTTGCCCTCGGCCACGGCCCGGCGGGCGCTGGCAAAATCGCCGGTGCGGGTAAAGC
Organism: Bacteroidota bacterium; assembly: GCA_030853845.1. GTDB lineage: Bacteria > Bacteroidota > Bacteroidia > Cytophagales > Hymenobacteraceae > Hymenobacter. The sequence continues at coordinate 7,794 of JALYUI010000531.1, forward strand.
TGTCGAGGGTAATGGTGCCGATGCTGGGCACGGGCGCGGCGGCCACGGCCTGTAGCCCCTGGCGCATCCGCGCCGCGTCGCTGAAACCCATGCGCGGCTGCACCACCAGCTGCCCCTGGCGGGCGCAACGGGTCACAAAATCGTGGAAATAAGGCGGACTCTGGGCCATGTAAGGGACCGGTGAGGGCAAGTAAGGCGAAGAAATAAACCGGGGCGGCAGGGGCCGGGCACTAGTGGAAGGCGGCGACCATCGGCACTTCGAGCGGCTCCACCAGCGTGTCGGTGGCAATGCGGCCGTAGTCGAAGCGGAGCACGCGGCGGGCGCGGTCGAAGTAGGCGTCGTCGTGGGTGACGGCGATGACGGTTTTGCCCGCCAGGCGCAGCTCCGGGATGATTTTGTTGTAGAAGTACGCCCGGAACAGGGGGTCCTGCTCGGCGGCCCACTCGTCGAGCACCAGAATGTCCTTGTCCTCCAGCAGGGCATTAATTAGCGCCAGGCGCTTCTGCTGGCCCTTGGAGAGGGTTACCTTGAGCTTGGTTTCGGTGGCCCCGAGCGGAATCACGTCTGTCAGCTGCATCTTCTTGAGCAGGGCCACCAGGCGGTGGTTGCCGGTGGTGAGGTTGAAGCGGTTATAGTTCTCGCCGAACAGGTAGCAGTCGGTGAAAATGGCGCAAATCTGGTTGCGGTAGTGCGGGTAGGAGCTCGCGTCGATGCGCTGCCCGTTCAGGTAAATGCTGCCCGAAAGGGGCACGTAGAGGCCGGTGAGCAGGTTGATGAAGGTGCTCTTGCCCGAGCCGTTGCCCCCCGTCACGAACACGCTCTCGCCGCGCTTGATTTCCAGGTTCAGCGGCAGCAGCCGGAAGGTCTGGTCCTTCTTCTCGTCGTAGTATTCGAAGGTCACGTTCTCGAAGCGCAGGCTCTCGAACTCGGTGGGCGCGGCGGGCAGCGCGCCGTGGCCCTTGGTCACGGCCGCGTAGCCGTCGATAACCTCGTTGAACTCGTGCAGGCGCTCCAGGGCAATGCGCATCTGAAAATATTCGTGCAGCTCACTCACCACCACGTTGGTCGGCCCCATCAGGTAGAGTAGCGTCACCACAAAGCTGATGCCTACCCGCGCATCGGTGTGCAGCAGCAGCGGCAGCAGAAACAGCACGATGCCGATGCCCAGGTACCAGGAGTAAGTGCCCAGCAGCTCGTTCATCATGTGGCGCACCAGCGTGCGCACGGTGAGCGTTTTCACCTTGTTGCGGTTCTCGGTGAGGTAGTCGTAGTAGAGCACGTCGCTGCGGTCGGTGCTCATCTTCACGTCCTTAAAGCCCCTTAGAAAGTCGTTGACGTTGCGCTGGTACACCGTGGCCAGGTCGCGGGCGGCACTCAAATCCTTTTGAATAACGCGGGTGCGCAGGTTGTAGACCAGGATGAGCACCGCCAGCACCGCCATAATGGTGAGGGCTCCCAGCGGGTTGGTGTAGAGCAGGTAGCCGATGCCGATAAGCACCATCACCGCCGCGTTGAAGCTCTCCAGGAAAGCCTGCGGGAAGCGTTGCAGGGTCGTCACGTCGGCCATCGCAGCGCGCACCCGGTCCTCGCCCAGGGTGAGGTAATCCTCGTAGTTGGTGAAGCGCAGCTTGTTGAAGATGCCCAGGCCCAGCTCGTTGCCCAGGTCGTAGGTTAGCCGAATCATATAGCCCTGGAAAAAGCGCGCCATGCCAAAGGCGGCCACAATGAGCACCCCGTAGGCCAGCCAGTCGTACTCCCCCAGAAAGGGCAGCGGCTCGCCGTTGATTTTGTGGTTAATCAGCAGCAGCAGCGAGCTGGCCCACACGCTGTTGATGAGCCCGAGCAGGAGCAGCAGCGCGTAGAAATACTTTGATTTGTTCTGAAGAATCTGAAACAGTTCCATGATAATGGGTTGAGGGTAAGCGGAGTGGAAATTTGAGACTTAGCAAAGGGGCGCTACTGCCAGCACGTGGCGGAGCGAAGTGGCTTCGAGAATGTGTTGGGTCAGGCCGGGCAGATATGCTGCGTCCAGCAGGCTGAAATGGTCGCCCGGCACCTGCCGGTGCTGCACGGGGCCACTGGTGAATTGTTGCCAGTTCCGCATGCGGCCGGCGGGCCGGGCCGAGTCGGCGGCTTCGAGCAGGAGCATGGGCGCGGCCAGCTGCAGGGCCGGGCGATAGCAGCGCAGCAGCTGCAGGTTGTGGCGCAGCAGCTGCCGGGCGCGCAGGCCCAGGTCGGCGGCCTCGGCGGGCAGGTGCGCCTGCACCAGCTGCGTCACCAGCTCCTCGTCGGAGGCTGCCGCCTCGGCGGCCAGCCCGGTAGTGGCGTGGGCGGCCAGCGGGTCGTTGTCGAGCAGAATCAGCTCGACCTGAAAGAGGGCGGCTTCCAGCAGGCGGGCCGTTTCGGCGGCCAGCAGCGCGCCCATCGAG
>JALYUI010000539.1 GCA_030853845.1 Bacteroidota bacterium
GTAGAGCTGCTTCGGCAAGCTCAGCATGACGTTCAGGTTATTTTCAATAAGCGGCTAGTAGCGGCGGTTCACGCAGTTCAAATCCTCGAAAGCCTGCTTGAGACGTGCCACGAAGGTTTCTTCGCCCTTGCGCAGCCACACGCGCGGGTCGTAGTATTTCTTGTTGGGCGAGTCGGCGCCGGTGGCGTTGCCAATCTGGCCCTGTAGGAAATCCTCATTTTTCACGTAGTAGTTCTTGATGCCTTCCCAGAAGGCCCATTGCAGGTCGGTATCAATGTTCATCTTGATAGCGCCGTAGCTGATGGCCTCGCGGATTTCCTCCTGGCTGGAGCCCGAGCCGCCGTGGAACACGAAGTCGATGGGCAGGGCTTCGGCGATGTGGTGCTTCTGGCGCAGAAACTCCTGCGAGTTGTGCAGAATCTTGGGTTGGAGCTTCACGTTGCCGGGCTTGTACACGCCGTGCACGTTGCCAAACGCCGCCGCGATGGTGAAGCGCGGGCTGATTTCGCTCAGCTGCTCGTAGGCGTAGGCCACTTCCTCGGGCTGGGTGTAGAGCTTGGAGCTGTCCACGTCGGAGTTATCGACGCCGTCTTCCTCGCCGCCGGTCACGCCGAGCTCAATTTCCAGCGTCATGCCGATTTTGGCCATGCGCTCGAGGTAGCGCTTGCAGATTTCGATGTTCTCCTCAATCGGCTCTTCCGACAGGTCGAGCATGTGCGAGCTGTACAGGGGCTGGCCGTGCGTCTGAAAATATTTCTCGCCGGCGTCGAGCAGGCCGTCAATCCAGGGCAGGAGCTTTTTGGCGGCGTGGTCGGTGTGCAGCACCACCGGCACATCGTAGAGGGCGGCCATCTGGTGTACGTGGTGCGCCCCCGAAATGCCGCCCGCGATGCTGGCCTGCTGCTTGTCGTTGGGCACCGATTTGCCGGCGAAGAACTGTGCGCCGCCGTTCGAGAACTGCACCATCACGGGCGAGTTCACGGCTTTGGCCGTTTCGAATACGCCGTTCACGGTGTTGGTACCGGTTACGTTCACGGCGGGCAGGGCGTAGCCGTGGGCCTTGGCGTGGCGGAAGAGGGCCTGCACTTCGTCGCCGTGCAGCACACCGGCGCGCAGGCCGGTAAGGGTTTGGTCAGCCATAAAAAGAGGTTGTGCGGCCAGGCCGCGGTGGGAGAGAATGGCAAATGGCAGGCGCGCGGCCCGCCGTCCGGGCCACGTGCGCAAAGTACGGGCCGCCCGGCCGAACCTGAAAGCCGGGCGGTCAACATCGCCCGCTGGCCCGGTGACCCGGCAGCGGCCCCTTCCCCCCAAAAAATAGAGGCTGACCGTTGCAGCGGTCAGCCTCTCAGCACATAATCACGCACACTTCTTCTTGATTTTCAGGCAGCAATATAATGCACACCGGGGTAGTTGCAAGCCGGGCGGGCAAAAATATTAGTCGGCCACCGCGAGCGTAAAGCTCAGCGTCATACTACGGTTCAGGCTATGGACGCCGTGGCTGGTGGTGGCGTGCAGGTGGTAGGGGTAGTCGCCGTAGGGCAGGCACAGCCCACGCAGGTTGAGCTGAATGCAGTGCTCACCGCTGCCGAGGCCTTTGCGCACGACGGCCGCCATTTTGCGGCCCAGCAGGTCGAATATTTCGAGGCGCACGTCGGCCGGGTGCAGCAGGGTGAAGGGGATGGTCGTTTCGCCCTGGTGGGGGTTGGGCGCGTTCTGGCCCAGAATGAGGGGCGTGGTATCGAGGTGGCGTACGCTAGTAAGGCGGGTGGCTTCGCCGGCCAGCCGGGGGAAGGGCAAGGACCCGGCATCCGGAGTTAGCAGCGCGTTAGATTCAGTAAAGATGGCCATGCAGGAAAAGGTAAATAGCTGGTAGCAAGCAGGACGGGAAAACAGGAAGGCGCGATTTCAGTATAAATAAAGGGTTTTTTTGCACCAGCCACGCGGGCAAATCGGCAGACTGCGCTCAGCACTCGGCGAATACCGCCGCCGCCGCCGCCAACGGCCGCCCTGAACCCGGGGAGTCGGAGCCTGGCTGCCCAGGCCGGTGGACCGGCAAGGGCCGGGCACGCGGCACCTTGCCCGGCCCGAAATCAGGGCAATGGTCGGTGCCAGGGCGGGGTTGGGCGATTGGCGGCCGGGCCGGCCCCAGCAACGGACACCTTTGGGCCATCGAATTCACCGGGAGGTTTAGGTCAATGCCCCGCCTCTCCCTATTCCTGCCTGCCATGTTTGCCCGCCTGTTAGTGTCTGCCTTCCTGCTTATCGCGCTGTTTGCGGCCTGGCCCGCCGCCGCGCAGATGCGCGACCGCGAAGCGCCCGCCCCGCGCACCTGGCCCGTGGTGCTGGTGCAGCCCCCCGACGAAGCCGGGGCCAGCCTGTTGCACGAAATCACCAACTTGCTGGAGCTGCTGCCCGACCAGGTGCTGGCCACGCGCCGCGTGCAAACCGCCGAGCCCGGCCAGCGCGACGGCCCGGCTC
>JALYUI010000552.1 GCA_030853845.1 Bacteroidota bacterium
CTGCAAGGCCATGTCGTGGGCCAGCGCGGTTTCGGCCCGCTGGTAATGGCCCAGCTCCAGCTCGCAAATGCCCTCGAAAAACGGATAAGTGTGGTCCATCTCGCGGCCGTTGGGCTTGAGCCTGGCCACGCGCTGGAAATCAGCAATGGCCCCGAGGTAATCCTTCGAGAAAATGCACTTGAGGAAACCCCGGTAGGCCAGCCAGCGGTTCGCATCCAGCTCCACCGCCTTGTTCACTAGCGGAAATGCCTTGGCGTAGTCGCCGCATTTAATCAGCGGCATGGCTTTCTGCTGGTAGGCGTAGGCAATGTTGGGGCAGGCGGCAATCAGGCTGTCGCAATACTGCCCCCACTGCGGGCTGAGGTAGCTGATTCGGTGCGCGCCCCGGTCGAGATACCGGGCCACCAGACTGTCCTGGTAGGCTTTGCTGCCGCAATCTGCCGGCAGCGGCAAACCAGCGGCCGGGGGGGCCTGGCCGTAGACGCAGTGAGCCGGCACCAGCAGGCTAAGGAATAACGGCCACCACTTTACCATTGGTTATTTTGAACGTTAAATAAGTGAAATAGCTGATGGAATGGCCGCTGTAGGTGGCCACCCGCCAGTCCGTCAGTGTCTTCAAAAAGGCGTACAATTCCTGCACCAGTTCCGCACGGAAGTGAAATACGGCGTAATTCGCGTCGGTTTGCAGCACCTGCGTCATCCGCTGCCGAAACCCCGCGCAATCAATCACAAACCGAAACGTAACGTACCCGCTCCCGCTGTATTTGTGGTTGCCGTGCTGTAAGTAGGCCGTGGCCTCCCGCAGCAGCGTGGCCGAGCTGCGCGGGTACTTCCCATCCACGGCGAAATAGGGCAGCGTCATGGCCTTCGCGCAGGCGGGGTTGCGGGTCGTGGTGGTATCGAGGTATTCACCGCCGTGCAGCGTAAGGTACTGGCTTTGGGCGGGCCGGCGGGCCACCAGCACCACCAGCCCGATTAGAAGCAGGTGTTTCATGCAGGCGCTAAAGTTGCTGGGGTGGCTTTGGGGTGGGGTAGGCACTGCGGGCAGAGGCTGAGCGTGAAGTCGTAGTGGGTGTATGGAGGTTCGGGTATGGCGGTGGCGTTATTCTTCTGCAAGAAAAGCGTTGTTTTCGAACTGTAAACTTACTGGTCTGCTCAACCATGTCTTGACTTGGCGACGCACGGTGTCGTCATCTCGACTTCCATCTCGGTTGATGTCCCAACAGTTGGAATAATGTTCGGTAAAACCAAAACGCACTTTTACTCCTGCGGATGGTACTGTCCATTTCTCATATGGTGGTCGGGGATTTACATACTCCATATTGGAATTAGAGCCTTTGCCTTTAATTTTACGTGTTAGAAACCCGTAAAAAATAATTGATTTTCCGGGCTTTAAAATGAGTTCAAAATGTGCATTCTTATCGCATCCAGGGTAATGCTAGGTGAGGTTTTGATTGTCGGTTTGCCAGTTTCCTTGCCATGAGCACGACATAATCATAAATTTTCTGCTCGCCTCTGAGTTATTTCTAACTATTTATTTTACGAATAAACCGTTCACTGTTATATTATCATAAACTTCAAAAAGACCTGAACCAATAATTTCTCCAGACACACTTACATCATTGGGTACAGTTATATTTTGTGCCAGGCTGGATACAGATGCAAACAAAAATATCGGTAATACACGCAGAATGATATGGCGAATTGGATTCAATGTGTTGGGATTTTAAATAATAAAATCGAATTTCGCACCCACCCCCAAACATAATACCCCAGCCCCGCCACGCAAGCCCACTGTATCGCCGTGAGCCCCAACCCCGGCAGGGCCGGCGTGGGCTTGATAAACTCCACCAGCAGCCGGAACAGCAGGTAGCCGCTCAGAAACAGCTCGAACCGCCGCCCGTCGGCCAAACGCCCGCGCCGTTCCAGCAGCCACAGCAGCAGGGCCAGCAGCCCCAGAAACAGGATTTCGTAGAGGTTGGTGGGGTGACGCCGGATGCCATCGCCGAAATTGATGCCCCAGGGCAGGGCGGTGGCCGTGCCGTAGGTGCCATCTTCCAGGCCGCTGAAGAAACAGCCGAGCCGGCCGATGCCCAGGCCCAGCAGGATGGGAAACACCATGAGGTCGCCGCTGCTGGCCGTCACGCCCAGGCGCTTTTTGGTCAACTCCACGCCCAGCAGGCCGCCCAGAAAGCCGCCCACGATGGTTTTGTTGGTGAAATAGTAGGGCCAGCCGCCGGGCGGGTGGGCCAGCAGCCCGGGGTGCTCCAGCAGCCCCAGCAGGCGCGAGCCGAGCAGTGCCCCGGCGGCCGCGCCCACAAAAATCCACTGCCGGTGCGCGTCGCTGATGCGGTCGGCATGCTGGCCACGCAGGTAGGTGTAGAAGCGGAAGCCCAGCGTGTAAGCCAGCACCTCGCACAGCAGGTGCACCGGCAGGCGCGCGGGGCCGAGGGGTAGTTCGACGGGGAAATGCATGGCGCAAGATGCGCCGTAAATGCGAGTACCCCGAATTTTCAATTCGGCTCACCAGAACAATCCACTTGGAACCGTTTCGGTGGGCCGAATTTTAAATTCAGGGTAGTCGGGCTTATAGCTCGTTATTCTTCGCCGCCGCTTTCCGGCTCAAACTCGTGAGCGGCGAGCGGGTGGTTTCCGACTCGCTCGCGAAGCCGGTGCGGCGCACGTTGGCGGCGGCGCTTTCGCCGGTGGCGGGCAGGGCGCGGTTCATCCAGCTCAGAATGTCGGTGGTGGTACCGGGCAGCAGGCCGTGGAAAGCGGCCAGAAACTTGGCCGGCAGCGACAGAATCACCTCGCCATCGCCGCGGCGGCAGGCGTTCCAGATTTGGCGGGCGGCCTGCTCGGCGCTCAGTGTAAAGCCCGGCAGCGCATCGGCAATGCTGAACCAGGCAAACTCCTTCTGTTGCTGACCTTTGAATTCGGCATGGTCGGGACTGCCGGTGCGTATCAGGCCGGGGCATACCGTGGTAACGGAAATGCCGTGCTGGCGCAGCTCGGCCCGGAAGCCTTCGGACAGGCCCACCAGCGCAAACTTGCTGGCGCTGTATGGGGCCATGTGCGGCAGGGCCACCTTGCCGCCCAGCGACGAGATATTGACGATGCGGCCTGCGCCCCGGCTTCGCATGCCGGGCAGCACGGCCTGCATGGCGTGCAGCGGCGCCCAGAAGTGTACGGCCATCGAATCCTCGAAGTCGCGGGCGTCCATGTTGTCGAGCGGGCCGGCCGTGATGATGCCAGCATTGTTGATGAGCACGTCGACCGGCCCGAGGCGGCTTTCGACCTCGGCCACCATTGTGCGCACTTCGGTTTCGTTGGTGATGTCGCGGGCCAGCGTGAGCACATCGGCTTCGGCGGCCCCGGCCATCAGCAGGTCCTGGCGGGCGCGGGCCAGTTCGGCTTCATCGCGGGCACAGATGGCTACGCGCGCGCCTTCGGCCACGGCCTGCCGGGCCAGCACCAGCCCCAGGCCGCGCGAACCCCCGGTAATGAGGACGACGCGCCGGCTCAGGTCGTAGGAGCCGCGGCGGTTGCCCCACAGGGTGGCGGCAAGGGCGGCGGTACCGAGGCCGGCGGCCAGCAGCCAATTGGTTTTCGAGCGTTTGGCGTTTTTCATAGTCAGTAGTATGGCAAATGTGCCGGAAAGGTTGCACGCGGCGGCCAGAGCGCCAAATTATGCTCCCGCCTGCGCTGGCACGAAACGTGGAAGGCGGGGCCTGGCCACCGGGCCACCGGGGTTTTCGGCCGATATTTACGGCGCAGCCGCGCCACCCGCCCGGTGCCCTTTATTCTGACAACTCCTATGAAACCTTCGATGTTCTCGTGGCGGCCGGGCTTGGCCCTGCTGCTGCTGTTGGCGGCCGCGCCGGCCCTGCACGCCCAGTCCCCCGTCACCGTTAAAACCAAGGTGAAACCCGTGGGCCGGCCTTCGGTGAAGACCAAGACCACCGTAGCCCCGCCCGCACCGGTCGAAACCGTGTTTGCTCCCGATGCCGTGGTCGAGGCCAAGGCCAATGGCCTCACCGCCAATATGCAGCAGAATCTGGGCCTCAATCCCCAGCAAACTGAGAAAGTGCGCGTTATCAACCGGCGCGGGGTGGAGCTGGTCGAATCCGGCCGCCTGCGCTACAAGGCCGACCCGCGCAAGCTGGCCGGCATTATCGAAAGCGCCGGCCGCTCGCGCCTCGAGGCCCTCAAGGATGTGCTCACGCCGGCCCAGTTCAATAAATACCAGCGCAAGCGCGAGGAGAAAATGGGCGTGCCCAACGTGCAGGGCGTGCAGGGCAACGCCGCCCCCGGCCTGGGCGTGCCCGGCGGCGACCAGTAGGGCAGGGCGTATTTCTGCTCCATGATTCCGCCTGTCCCCAACCGCTTTGCCGCCCTCCTGTCCCGCGCCGGCCTCGACTGGTTCCTGCTGGCCCTGATTGGCGTGGTGGCGCTGGCCTACTTCCGGCCCGCCTTGGGCAGCACGGCCAGCCCGGTGCCGTGGCATGCCATTACCTCGGTGGGGGTGGCGCTGGTTTTCTTCTTTTATGGCCTGAAGCTGAGCTTCGACAAGCTGCGGGCCGGCATGCGCAACTGGCAGCTGCACACGCTGGTGCAGCTAAGCACCTTCGTGCTGTTTCCGGCGCTGGCGCTGCTGGCGCGGCCATTTTTTGGCCACGAGGGCGGGGCGCTGCTCTGGCAGAGCATCTTCTTTCTCTGTGCGCTGCCCAGCACGGTTTCTACCTCGGTGGTGATGGTGAGCATTGCGGGCGGCAACCTGCCGGCGGCTATTTTCAACGCCAGTATTTCCAGCCTGCTCGGTATTGTGCTCACGCCGCTGCTGTGCGCCGTGTTTCTGCACACCGGCACGGGCGGCGGGCAGCTGTGGGGGCTGGCCGGGCAGCTGCTGTGGCAGGTGGTGCTGCCGGTGGGGGCGGGGGTGCTGCTCAATCCGCGCTTTCATGCCGTGGTGGAGCGGCACAAGGCCGGCCTGCGCATCTTCGACCAGGTCACGATTCTGCTCATCGTATTCACCGCCTTCTGTAATTCCTTCGCCGACGGTGTCTTCGGCCGCTACCACCCGGCCGACATGGTGCTGCTCGGGGCCGGCATGGTGGGGCTCTACCTGCTGGTGTTCGGCTTAATCTGGAGTCTGAGCCGGTTGCTGCACTTCTCCCGCGCCGACCAGATTGTGGCCGTTTTCTGCGGCTCGAAAAAATCGCTGGTGCACGGCAGCGTGATGGCCAGCCTGTTGTTTCCCGGTGTGGCCACCACCGGCCTCATCCTGCTGCCGCTGATGCTCTACCACGCCTTGCAGATTGTGCTGGCCAGCAGCATGGCGCAGTACCTGGGCCGGCAGCCGGTAGTAGCGCGAACTTTGTAGTTCGCATCCCCGCGCCATTCGAGTATCGCTCGGAAT
>JALYUI010000583.1 GCA_030853845.1 Bacteroidota bacterium
GAACAATGGTGCCGTGGGCGCGGTGATTTTCTACAACGCCAACCCAGTGTTCAACCACCCACTGGCGGCGAAAGTGAAGTCGGGCATCGCCAAAGTGCCCCTCACTATCTCGCTCAACGACCGCCTCGACGAAACCGGCAGCCTCTGCCAGTACGCCGCCCCGGACAGCCATTGGCTGGAATCGTGGAACGACTTCGAGCCCAAGCGCGGCTACCTGAGCTTAGCTCAGCCGGCCATCACGCCGCTGTTTGCCACCCGCCAGGGCCAGGAAAGCCTGTTGCACTGGGCCGGTAACAACACCAGCTACTACAAATACCTGCGCGCCAACTGGAAGAGCATTACCCCAACCGACGCCGCCTGGGACCAGGCCCTGCACGACGGCGTGCTGATGGGCTCGGCCCTGCCCGCCTCCGCGGCCATGAGCGGCATGAGCGCTGCCGCCGCTGCTTCGCAGCTCGGTGGGGCCGCCAAAGGTACCGGCATTGAGCTAGCCCTTTATGAGAAGGGGGGCCTGAGCGCCGCTGGTACCGAATCGAATAACCCCTTCCTACAGGAGCTGCCCGATGCTATTTCGAAAGCAACCTGGGGTAACTACGTGGCCATTCCGCGCGCCATGGCTATTGAGCAGAAGTGGGAGCAGGGCGACGTGATGAAGGTGAGCGCCAACGGCTACAGCATCGAACTGCCCGTGCTCATCCAGCCCGGCCAGACCAACGGCACCGTGAGCATCGCCCTGGGCTACGGCCGCACGATGGCCGGCAAAGTAGGCGACAAAGTGGGGGAGAATGCTGCCCCGCTGGCGATGACGGCCAATGGCTTGCAGTACCACAACGTGGTGACGCTGGAGAAAACCGGCGCTACCTCGCCCATCGCCCAGACCCAGACCCACCAGACCCTCATGGACCGCCGCCCGGTGGTACAGGAGAACTCCCTGGCTAACTACAAGAAAAACCCCAAGGCGGTAACCGAGTACGAAAAGGTATCCACTCCCGATGGCCTGGAAGACCCTTCCAAAGTGTCGTTGTGGCAGGACTACCAGTACAACAACCACCACTGGGGCATGGCCATCGACCTGAACTCGTGCATTGGCTGCGGCTCGTGCATAATAGGTTGCCAGACCGAAAACAACACCGCCGTAGTGGGCAAGCAGCAGGTAATTAACCGCCGCGAGATGCACTGGATGCGCATCGACCGCTACTACAGCTCCGACACCCACAAGGATTCGTTCGATACCAAAGGCAAGATTGGCACCTACGCCGCCATGGAAGACCCCTCGGAAAACCCGCAGGTTATCTTTCAGCCGATGATGTGCCAGCAGTGCAACCACGCCCCCTGCGAAACGGTGTGCCCCGTACTGGCCACTACCCACAGCTCGGAAGGTCTCAACCAGATGACCTACAACCGCTGCATCGGCACCCGCTACTGCGCCAACAACTGCCCCTACAAGGTGCGTCGCTTCAACTGGTTCTCATACTACTCGAACGAGAAGTTTGAAATCGTGAACGGCCACATGTTCACCGACCTCGGCCGCATGGTGCTGAACCCGGACGTAACGGTACGTGCCCGGGGCGTGATGGAGAAATGCTCGTTCTGCGTGCAGCGCATTCAGCTCGGCAAGCTCGAAGCCAAGAAGCAGAAGCGCCGCCCCGTGGATGGCGAGATTGTGACGGCCTGCGCCCAGTCGTGCCCCACCGAAGCCATTGTGTTCGGCGACATGAAGGACCCCAGCAGCCGCATCAGCCAGCTGTTGCGCCGCGAAGACGGCGAGCGCGCCTTCCACTCGCTCGACTCCATCAACGTGCAGCCGAACGTGACCTACCTGACGAAGATTCGCAATGCCGAGTCGGAGTTCTTTGCCCCCGAAGTAGAAGCTTAAGCCTAATTATCCTCTTATGCAGCACGTATCAGCAACACGCGAGCCGCTCGTAACCGGCGGTAAGACGTTACACGACGTCACGCAAGACATCTGCTATCAGGTTGAAGCCAAACCCAACCTGCGTTGGATGGCCGCCCTGAGCGTGGCGCTCTTTTTCCTGGGCGTTTTCTTCTATTCCGTGTACCGCACCGTGTGGTACGGCATCGGCGAATGGGGCCTCAACAAAACCGTGAACTGGGCCTGGGACATCACCAACTTCGTGTGGTGGGTGGGTATCGGCCACGCTGGTACGCTGATTTCGGCCGTGCTGCTGCTGTTCCGTCAAAAGTGGCGCAACTCCATCAACCGTGCGGCCGAAGCCATGACCATATTCGCCGTAATCTGCGCCGCCATGTTCCCGGTGCTGCACATGGGCCGGCCGTGGCTGGCGTTCTATGTGTTCCCGCTGCAAAACACGCTGGGCTCGCTCTGGGCCAACTTCAACTCACCGCTGCTGTGGGACGTGTTTGCTATTTCGACCTACTTCACCGTATCGCTGGTATTCTGGTACATCGGCCTGATTCCTGACTTCGCTTCGATTCGTGACCGCGCCAAAGGCCCCATTGCCAAGGTAGCGTACTCGCTGCTAAGCTTCGGCTGGAAAGGCTCGGCCAAAGCCTGGTCGCGCTACGAAACCGTGTCGCTGATTCTGGCCGGCGTTTCGACCCCGCTGGTGCTTTCGGTACACACCATTGTATCGATGGACTTTGCTACCTCGGTCGTACCGGGCTGGCACACCACTATTTTCCCGCCCTACTTCGTGGCCGGCGCTATCTTCTCGGGCTTCGCCATGGTGCTCACGCTCATGCTGATTACCCGCGTAGTGTTTCGCCTCGAAGACTATATCACGCTGGAGCACATTGCCCTGATGAACAAAATCATGATGGTGACCGGCTCGATTGTGGGCGTGGCCTACATCACGGAGTTCTTTATTGCCTGGTATTCGCAGGTAGAATTTGAGCAGTATGCTTTCCTCAACCGCGCCACTGGTCCTTACTGGTGGGCCTACGCCTCGATGATGACCTGCAACGTGATTACACCGCAGCTGGTGTGGTTCCGCCGGGTGCGCTACAGCATTCCGCTCACGTTCGCGCTGTCCATTGTGGTGAACATCGGCATGTGGTTCGAGCGCTTCGTGATTATCGTCACCTCGCTGCACCGTGATTACCTGCCATCGAGCTGGGCTATGTTCTCGCCTACCATCATCGACATTGGGCTATTTGTCGGTACGCTGGGCCTGTTCTTCACGCTGTTTCTACTCTTCGCCAAGTTCTTCCCCGTGATTAACATGGCCGAGATAAAATCCATTTTGAAATACACCGTCGACAACGGCCCGACCTACAACCCGGAGAAAGCCGCTCACGGCCACGCCAATCAACCCGCCATCCACGGGGTTCCCGCCTCGGCTCCCGTAACCTACAACCAGCATGACTAAGCAATTCGCCCTCGGCATCTTCGAAGACGAAGACGTGCTGCTGCACGCCGTGGAAAACCTGCGCGCCGCTGGCGTGAAAATCTACGACGTGTTTTCGCCCTACCCCGTGCACGGCATCGACGACGCGCTCGGCATCGAG
>JALYUI010000590.1 GCA_030853845.1 Bacteroidota bacterium
ACCACAGTCCCGGCTCCGGCCGCCAGGCCTGCGCCGGCGACTTCTTTGCCGGCCAAATCAGCTGCGCCCGCTCCAGCTTCGGCTAAATCCACCTCGCCCAAACCTGCTTCGGCAGCTAAGCCGGCGATACCCACGGCGGGCGGGCAGACTCTCAAATCATCCCTGACACGCGCGCCCGGCCCCATTCCGCCCAATGAGGCAATGGTGCGCTATCGCGCCGGCAAAGTCCAGCTCGACCAGGGCAACTACGCCGCGGCCCTGGCCCAGCTGGAGCCACTGGCCCAGCCCACGGCCCGCTTTGCCCGCGCCGCCGATGCTGCCTACCTGGCCGCCGTGGCCCAGGCCCGCCTGAAACAGTGGCCCGAAGCCGAGCAGCTGCTCAACCTGCTGCGCACCGAATACCCTACCTACCCCAACCTGGCCGATGCGCTACTACTGCAAGGTCAGGTGTCGTTCGAGCAGGGCGACTTCGATACCGCCCTCAAAACCATGGCCCTGCTGCCGTCCGATAAGCTGGCTCCCGAGCGCGAAAACCTGAAAGCCGCTTACCTGCTCCGCATCCCCGACCGCGGCACCTGGCAGCGCAACCTGCGCCGCTACCCCAACGATGCCACCCTGGGCCGTACCTACGCCGACCACCTCGTGGCCGGCGGGGCCTACACCGATGCCGACCGCGCCCAGCTCGACGACCTCATTGCCAAATACGGCCTCGACCGCGCCCGCTATACCCCACGCCGGCCCGTGGCCGCCAAAAAAAGCAGCTACAACGTGGCCGTGCTGCTGCCCTTCGAGCTGAGCGACCCTAGCTGGCAGACCGTGCGCAAAAACCAGTTCGTGACGGACCTTTACGCCGGCCTGCGCCTGGCCCAGGACAGCCTGCAGCGCGCCGGCCGGCCAATTCAACTGTACGCCTACGATACCGGGGCCGATACCCTGGGGCTGAAGCAGGTGCTGGCCCTGCCCGAGCTGGCCGGCATGGATTTACTCATCGGGCCGGTATATAAATCGGGAGCCCGGCTGCTGGCCCGCTACGCTTTCGAGCACCAGATTGCTTGCGTGAACCCCCTCTCGCAGGACGGCAGCCTGGTGCTCGACAACCCCTGGCACTACCTGTATTCGCCCAGCTCGGCCACCCAGGGCCGTACCGCCGCGCAGTTTGCCGCCGGCACGTTCGGCAGCGGCCGCCCGGCCTTGGTGCTCTACGAGGACAGCCGGGACGATGAAGCCTTCGCCACTGCTTATAAAGCGGCGTTTGAAGAGCAGGGCGGCAAGGTCAGCGGTCTGCGCCGCTTCGACCCCGACGTGGATGCCAGCCTGGCCGCTGCCTTCGCCGGCCCCGACTTGCCCGCCGCCGGTCATGTCGTCGTGGTCTCCGACAACCGCCGCGTGGGTCCCTACGCCCTTCGCCTATTGCAGCAGCAGCCCGCCGCCACCCGCCCCGGCCTGCTGGCCCCCGGCTCCTGGCTCGACAACCCCCGCCTCGAAACCGACCAGCTGAATGGTGCCAGTACCTCTTTTTATCAGCCCAAATATTACGACGAGCAGGCGGCCGGCTTCCGCCGCTTCCGCGAGCTGTATTTGCTGCGCCAGCACCTGCCGCCCTCGGTTTTTGCCTGCCAGGGATTCGAAATGCTGCTGTATTTCGGCAACGCGCTGTTCCAGTTCGGCCCGGCTTTCCAGACCGGGCTGGCCGGGGCCGAAACGGTGCCGGGAGCCATTTTCCAGGGCCAGAGCTACGTGGGTGGCGCACACGACAACCAAATAGTGCCCATAATCAAACTCAACGGATTGGAATACCAGGTCAAGTAGCACGCAGCCTTTGCTGCGTCACTTCCCGCGCCATATAGTTTCTTATTTACGCAGCAATGGCTGCGCGCTAAACCCATTCACGCAGCAAAGGCTGCGTGCTACTTACGCTACCTATGCTCAACCTCACTACATCCGCCGTCCTCTTCGACCGCGCCAAAACCCTGATTCCCGGTGGCGTCAACTCCCCCGTCCGCGCTTTCCGCTCGGTGGGCGGCTCGCCGGTGTTTATGGCCAGCGCCCACGGGGCCTGGCTCACCGACGTGGACGGCAACCGCTACGTCGACTTCATCAACTCCTGGGGGCCGATGATTCTGGGCCACGCCCCCGAGGTGGTGCTCGATGCCGTACGCGAAGCCCTGCCGCACTCGCTCAGCTTCGGCGCGCCCACCCACCGCGAGGTGGAAATGGCCGAGCTGATTCGCAAAATGGTGCCCAGCATCGAGAAAGTGCGGCTGGTGAACTCCGGCACCGAAGCCTGCATGTCGGCCATTCGGGCGGCGCGGGGCTACACGGGCCGCGACAAAATCATCAAGTTCGAAGGCTGCTACCACGGCCACGGCGATGCGTTCCTGATTGCCGCCGGCAGCGGGGCCCTCACCGCCGGCGAGCCCGACTCGGCCGGCGTGACGCAGGGCGTGGCCCAGGATACCCTCACCGCCCCCTACAACGACCTGGCTGCTGTCGAAGCGCTGGCAGCCGCCAACCCCGGCCAGATAGCCGCCCTCATTCTGGAGCCGGTAGTGGGCAACATGGGCCTAGTGGAGCCCGCCGAAGGTTTCCTCCACCGCTTGCGTGAGCTGTGCACGCAGCACGGCATCGTGCTTATTTTCGATGAGGTGATGACCGGCTTCCGCCTCGCGCCGGGTGGTGCGCAGGAACTCTACGGCATTAAGGCCGATATGACTACGCTGGGCAAAATCATCGGCGGGGGTCTGCCGGTGGGCGCTTACGGCGGTCGCGAAGACATTATGAACTGCGTGGCTCCGGCCGGCAAGGTGTACCAGGCCGGTACCCTTTCGGGCAACCCCATGGCTACCGCTGCCGGCATGGCCCAGCTGCGCTACCTGCACGAGCACCCCGAACTCTACACTGCCCTCGAAGCCACCAGCGCCCGCCTCGCCGACGGCACCCGCCGCATTGCCGCCGAGCTGGGCCTGAACTACACCGTGAACCGCGTAGGTTCCATGTTCAGCCTGTTCTTCACCGACCAGCCGGTGCATAACCTCGACGATGCCAAGCGCTGCGATACCGCCGCCTTCGGCCGCTACTTCCACGGTATGCTGGAGCGCGGCATCTACCTCGCGCCCTCGCAGTTCGAAGCCCTGTTCGTGTCTTCGGCCATCACCGAAGAACTGGTGGAGAAGTACCTCAACGCCTGCCGCGAGTCGCTGATTGAGGCTCATCGCGCCAAGTAGCGCGAAGTTTTAAAAGGGAAGTCTCGCAAAGGCGAATGTTTTTGGTTTATGCCTCTCTCTATTTGGGTGCGCTACCCTTGGCGAAACTTAAATTTCAAACTTCGCGGAACCCTGCGCTACTCTTGGCGAAACTTAAATTTCAAACTTCGCGAAACATCGCGCTATACCTTTGCCCGATGCTGAAACTCCGCCTGCTTTCCCTTTTTCTGCTGATTGCTGCGCTGGCCCACGCCGAAACGCCCGCGCAAGCCAACAAGCGTCTCTTCGATAAAACCATCGACGAGCTGAATTTCCGCACCATGGAAACGGTGTATGATAAATCGTTTTCCCGGGGCAAATTTCCACTCACGCTGCGCACCGCCGCCGCCCGTCGCAGCTTCGACGGCTTCGGGGAGAATTCGGCCCTCAAGCAGCTGTTTCTGAATTATAACGGCATTTCCGAGCGCTATAAAAACCGCTTCGGCAACGGCTCATTAACCTTGGCCGAATTCGATAAGCAACTGAAATCGGTGCTGCTGGATAAAAATTTCGAATTCTTCATTCACAACCTGCCGCGCGACGAGCGGGTATCGCTGGTCCGGGCCGAGCAGCGCCTCATCCAGCAGGCCGCCGCGCAGTTCAACGCCTCCGGCGCGCCCGCCGATGCTGCCGCTGCCTCGGCCGAAACCGAGGCGCAGCCCGAAGCGCCCGTTTCGGTGCCCCTCACCACGCACGATGCCGACGAACCGAATGCCTCGTCGTCGGCTGGTTCGGCTGCGTCGGCCGCGGCCCCGGCCGATGAAACCCCGCTCACCAGCGTGTCCGCCGAGCCCGCCGGCCCCGCCCCGCGTCACGATTGGGTCGACTATTTCACTTTGCTGCTGAGCCTGTTCAGTGCCGGCCTGCTGTTTCACCTCATTACGAATGTGCTGCCGGCCATGAGCCGCCGCATCAACAACCTTTCGGGCGACCCCGAGCCCGAGCCGGAGGCCCGCAGCCTCGCCAGCCGCCTGCGCGCCACCCAGCGCTCCGGCGGCCTGCGCGAAGACCGGTATGAGGATGACGAGCAGGAGGAAGGCCCGGAAACCAATGAGCCCTACCGCCACGAGCACGACGACTGAAACGTCGGCAATAACTTAGAAAAACGTCATGCTGAGTGTAATGAAGCATTTCTACCGCAATAGTAAATGATTACTGCTGCGGTAAAGATGCTTCGCTACACTCTGCATGACGTTCAATTTCAGTCACCTATTACCACTCCCGATTCCATGATTCTCACCGACCAGCAAATCCTCGCGGAAATCGAGAAAGGCACCATCGTCATCGAGCCCTACGACCGCAGCTGCCTGGGCACCAACTCCTACGATGTGCACCTCGGCCCCTACCTGGCCACTTACCGCGACGCGGTGCTGGACGCGCGCAAGCACAACGAAATAGACCATTTCGAAATCCCCGAAGACGGTTTCGTGCTGCAACCCGGCCAGCTTTACCTGGGCGTGACCCAGGAGTACACCGAAACCCACGCCACCGTGCCCTTCCTCGAAGGCAAGAGCAGCGTGGGCCGCCTCGGTATCGATATTCACGCCACCGCCGGCAAGGGCGACGTGGGCTTCTGCAATTACTGGACCCTGGAAATCAGCGTGTCGATGCCCGTGCGCGTGTACCGCCACATGCCCATCGGCCAGCTCATCTACTTCACCGTGCAGGGCGACGTGAACAACTACTACAACCGCAAGCCGAACGCCAAATACAACGACCGCACCGACCGCCCCGTGGAGTCGATGATGTGGAAGAATACCTGGTAGAATATAGCACTGGTTGAATGACGGGCCACAAATCCCGAACCGTGGCCGCCTTTTTTTCGTTGACTCCGGTAAGCGTGCCTCCTCCGGCTGGCGCGGTCCTTGCAAAAGTGCCTTACCAAAACCCGACGACCATGACGATGAAAACCACCTTCGCTTCCCTCTTGCTAGCCCTGCTAGCCAGCGCTGCCACCGCCCAGCAAGCCCCGGTCAGCCCCGTAGCTGTTCAGGATAAAACGCAGCCCACCCCCCGGCTGAACCCCGTAATCAGCAGCGCCGAACGCCTCAGTAACCAGATGGCGCACGACCTGCGCCTGAACGGCTACCAGACGGCTAAAGCCCGCGCCATTAATGCCGATAAGCTGGCGAAAATGGCGGCTATCCAGCGCAAAAACGCCGGCAATCAAAAGCTGATTGACGAGCAGTGCAATGGCGTTTGTAAGGAGCGCGACAAGGAATTTCAGGATTTCCTGAGTACCGACCAATACAGCGCCTACTACAATTCCCGCGGCATCTATAACAAGCTGGGCCGTGACTACGCTTCGAACTCTTCCAGTATTCTGCTCAGTGAGGCGGTGCAGAATCCGTCTCCCTCGCGGGCCAATAATGCCACGGTCGGTCCGGCCGCAACCAAGCCCGTCAACCGCCCCGCCGGCAATCTGGGCCGCAACGCGAGGTAATCATTATAGCCCCTGCTTTAGCTGGTGCACCGTTATATAAAAAGCCCCGTCGGTCGATTCCGGCGGGGCTTCTCTATTGATTAGGTATGCAATAATGCAAAAGCAAAAGCCTCTGCCATAAGGCTATTGGCCCTGTTCCTGCCTATCCAGATATTCCGACAGCTCTTTGCAGAGCGCCCGCATCCTGGCTGCCATCTCCTTATCGTCGGTGGCCGTCAGAATGTTCTCGGCCATCGAGCCGATGTTATCGACCACGAAGCGCTTCATCTCATCCACGGGCATATCCTTGGTCCAGAGGTCGATTTTCATGGTACCCACCTGCTCCCGGTCCCACAGCGCGATATTGATGGCTTTGGCGAAGTGGATGTCCGGCCCGGCATCGGTGGCCGACCAGCTGATGGCTTCGGGGACTTTATTATCGTCGAGGGCAATGCTGAAGCGGATTTCGGATTTCTTGACCACAGATTTAACGTATTTTAACGAATTGAACAGATTTTTTGTGGGTACCGGGCCACTCAACTAGGGTTCTAACGGAATAAATGTTGGATTCTGCAAGTTCAGAATGCCGAGTGGCCCGGCACCCACAAAAAATCCGTTCAATTCGTTAGAATCCGTTCAACCTGTGGTCAGACGTAGTTGTTCAGCATCACTGGCATCACCAGCATCAGGATGCTTTCGTTGTCGTCGGTGAGGGTGGGCATGAGCAGGCCGGCGCGGTTGGGCGTGCTCAGCTCCATGGTGATTTCCTCGGAGTCGATGTTGGAGAGCATTTCGAGCAGGAAGCGGGCGTTGAAGCCGATTTCCATGTCGTCGCCGTCGTACTGGCAGGTGAGTGTTTCCTTGGCTTCATTGCTGAAATCCAGGTCTTCGGCCGAAACCACCAGTTCGGAGCCAGCCAGGCGGAGGCGCACCTGGTGCGTGGTTTTGTTGGAGTAGATGCTGATGCGGCGCACCGAGTTCAGCAGCTCGGCGCGGTTGATAATGAGCTTATTGGGGTTGCTCACCGGAATCACGTTCTCGTAGTCCGGGTACCGCTCATCAATCAGGCGGCACACGAGGCGCATCTGGTTGAAGGAGAAAAAGGCGTTGCTCTGGTTGAACTCCATCTTTACCGGCGTGGCCTCGGCGGGCAGCGTGCCCTTCAGCAGGTTGAAGGCTTTACGCGGGATAATGAGGTTGGCAGTCTGGCCCGCGCCCACGTCCTGGCGGCGGTAGCGGAGCAGGCGGTGGCCGTCGGTCGCCACGAAGGTCACCTGCGAGTCGGCCAGCTGCACCAGAATGCCGGTCATGGCCGGGCGCAGCTCGTCGGTACTCACCGCAAATATGGTTTTGTTGATGGCCCGCGCCAGCGACGACGACGGCATCTCAATCGGGGCTGAGCCCTTCACCACCGGCACGCGGGGGAAGTCAGCGGCATTTTCGCCAGCCAGCTTGTAGCGCCCGTTGGCCGAGCTGATTTCGATGGTGTAAGTCTCCTCGTCCAGCGTGAAAGTCACGGGCTGGTCGGGCAGGTTCTTGAGGGTATCGAGTAGGATGCGGGCGGGTGCGGCAATGCGGCCGGTGTCGCGGGCCTCCACGGGCAGCTCGGTAATCATGCTCGTCTCCAGGTCGGAGGCGGTGATGGTGAGCTTGCCAGCCTCAATCTCGAACAGAAAGTTCTCCAGAATGGGCACCACAGGGTTGTTGGTCACCACGCCGTTGATGCTTTGCAACTGCTTGAGCAGCGCGGAGGAGGATACAATGAATTTCATGGTGCGAGGCTAAGGATGGGGGTTGGCGGGGGGCAA
>JALYUI010000643.1 GCA_030853845.1 Bacteroidota bacterium
GCACATGCAGCGGGCCTTTTTTATGGGCGTTGTTATAGCCAGCGCGCGCGGGTATGGATGCGGGCCTACAGGTCTTTGGTGTTGTCGTCGAACTGTCGGTCGATGACCAGGTGGAAAGGGTCGACGGCCACCGAGGCGGGCTTCTTGTTCACCACGAAGCGCAGCTGGTTGTCGCCGGGGTGCAGGTGGCGCTTCACCAGCAGCAGGGGCGGCTGGGGCTTTTTGTCGGGGCCGAGCTCGGGCAGCACGGCTACCGGCAGCACGTCGTGGGATTGGTCGGCGGGGCGCTGGTTGCCCAGGCTGTCGGCGTAGAACTTGGCCGACTTCACCGTGAAATCGACCTGGTAGCGGCCATCGGGCAGCTTTTTGCTGCTGGCGGCCGTCACGCGGTTGTCGAACAGGGTGATGCGCTCGAACTGGTCAGTGAGGTAGCCCTGGAGCGAGTCGGGGGCGGCGCGGCGCAGGTAACCGATGAACTCCGTGGAATTGGTGTAGGGCGGACCCTGATAGGCCACGGCGGCCACATACTTTTTCAGGGCCGCGTTCAGCACTGCCTCGCCCATGGCATCCTGCAAGCCGTACATCACTACCGAGCCCTTGGCGTAGTGGATGTACTGCTGGTTTTCGACCAGCGCCAGCGGCACTTCCTTCTTCTGCTCGAAGGCGCGGCCGGTGAGGTAGCGGTTCATATCGAACTTGAGAAAGCGCTGCATGGTGGCCGGGCCGTTGTGCGCCCGCAGCACCATCAGGGCCGAATATTCGGCCATGGCTTCGGCCAGGAGCGTGCTGCCCTGCACGTTGCCGCCAATCACTTGGTGCGCCCACCACTGGTGCCCCACCTCGTGGGCCGTCACGTAGTACGGGTAGTTCAGGTCTTCGGGGTCTTTGTCGTTCACCTTGGCAATGAAGCCGATGGCCTCGGAGAAGGGCACTGTGTTGGCAAAGCTCTGGGCAAAAGCCTGGTAGCGCGGAAACTCCAGAATGCGCAGCTGGCGGTGCTGGTAGGGCGAGAAGTTTTTGGAGCAATACGCCAGCGCATCCTTAGCGCCCTCGGCCATGCGCTGGAGGTTGTACTCGTGGCCCGGCTGGTAGTAGATAGTGATGGGAATAGTGCGGTGGCCGGCCGAGTCAACCCACTGGCTCTTATACTCCTTATAGCGTGCCGATAGGAAGGTGTAGAAGTTGAGCATGGGCCGGTCCATCACGTAGGTGAAGTAGCGGCGGCCGTCTTTCACCCACTCCTTTTGCAGGTAGCCGGGGGCAATGGCGGTCTGGTCGGCCTCGGTGCTCACGGTGGTGCGGAAGCGAATCCAGTCGGCATCCTGGCTGATGTAGGTGTTCTGGCGGGCTTTCAGGTCGTTCACGGGGGCCATGCGGGGCTTGGGCTTCAGGCCGTAGTTTTTGCGGTCCTGGTCGCCGCTCAACTCGGCCCCTTCGCGGTAGCCCAGGCCGGGCAGGTAGTTGCTGCTGATGAAGGTGCCGTTGTACACAATGTCGGTATTAGAGCCCGTGCTGGGGAAACCGCGCTCCTGATACAGAATGTCCATGCCCAGCAGCAGCGAGTCGCCGGGGGCCAGGGGCCGGGCCAGGCGGTAGAGGCGCACGCCGTAGGTGGTGTCGTTCAGGGCCAGGGTGGCCTGGCCAGGCTGCCCCAGCGTGAGGGAGTGCACGCGGGGATTCTGCTCCACCGGAATGCTCACAATGACGGTGTCGAGGGCATGGGCGTGCTTGTTCACCAGCGTGAACCGGCCCTGGAACCGCACGGCGCGGGTACTGGGAAAAATTTCCGTATTCATATCCACGGCCGTGATGCGGGGCTGGGCCACGTCCTTAAGACGGCGGTACTGCTTCTCGTAGGCTACCTGGCGTTTTTCGCCTTCCTTGGGCGTCAGGTATTTGTTCAGCACGTTGGTATTGTAGAAGATGTAGCCGCCCGCGCCCAGGCTGATGAGCAGGCCCAGGGCCAGGGTGGCGGTGCTGCCGGCACTCCAGCGGCGGCGGGCTTCGTGCAGGCGGCCGGTGGGGTCGGTTCCACGCGTCCAGAGCAGGCTGGCCAGCAGCACCAGCAGCAGCGCCACGCCAAACCACAACAGCTTGGTCCACCAAAAGGCCGGCAGGAAATGGCCGTAGCCGTTCATGTCGGAATACTGTCCCGGCGTGGGGCCGCCGCCGTAGCCCAACAGCCGGTGGCCAAAACCAATCTGGCTCCGGAAAATATTGGCCACGTAGTACACCACCATCACCGCAAAGCCGATGTACTTGTTGTTCACTACTACCTGCGTCGTCATGCTCAGCACGCACAGCAGCAGCAGAAACGGCAGCTCATACAGAAACAGCGCCTGCACATACTGGCCGATTTCGTAGTGAAAATAGCCTTTGAAGGTCTGAATCAGCAGGCCGCACACCATTACCACGGCCAGCAGCACCACCTGCACCAGCCCCAGCGCGGCCAGCTTGCTCAGCAGCGGCACCCAGCTGGGCACGGGCACGGCATCGGTAATCTGGGCCACGCCGGCCTCGCGCTCGCGCCACACCAGCTCGCCGCTGTAGAAAATGATAATGGCTAGAAAGAACAGGAAAAACGAGCCGGTGATGGCCTGTATCACCTCGTAGGTGACGGGGTAAGTGGAGGTGTCGAAGGTTTTGCCCACCTGCGACGAGGTGGCCAGCAGCAGGATAACGCCCGCCCCCGCAATGGCCGCGAAGGCCCGGCTGCGCACAATGCCCCGGAATTCCAGCTTGGTGAGGCTCCACCACTGGCGCAGGCTCATGCCGCCGGAGAACAACTGCGTCACGCGCGGCAGGCGCAGGCCGCCGGGCTGGACGGCGGCGGGCGCGGTGGCCGTCAGGGCATCGGCAGCAGCTACGCGGCGGCTCTTCTTATCGGGCTTATCCGAAGCGAAGGCCGAAAACCGGAACCGGGCGTAGCACAGGCCCAGCAGCCCCAGGCCAACCGCCAGCCACACGGCCCGGTTCAGCAGCACGTAGCTGGAAAGGGGCAGCAGCAGGTGGTTTTTTTCGGCCGAAGTCCAGTAGCGGGTCGTGAACTCGATGGCCGAAATGCCGTAGGCATCGAGGGCGGCCACCAGGTGCTCGTTCTTAAGGTCTTGCAGGTAGGAGCTGGCGATGGTGTACAGCACTAGCAGCAGCACCGAGCCGATGTAGGTGGTTAAGATGTTGCGGGTGAGCGTGGCCCCGGTAAAGAAAATGGCCCCCGTAAAGAATAAGTTGGGTAGTACCAGCACCAGGTAAGGCCACAGGTAGGTGCCCGCCGGCGCGCTGGCCAAAAACCGGTCGGCCTGCACCCAGGGCATCACGCCGGCTACCGCTGCGCCCAGTCCGATGCCGCTGAATACCAATGTGCTAATCAGGTAGGAGCCAAAAAATCGCCCGCCCAGGTAGCCGAATTTGCTAATGGGCGTGGTGTAAAACAGCGGGTGCGTGCGGTACTCGAAGTCGCGGTACACGGGGTTGCCCATCAGCGAGGAGGCGATGATGAGGCCAAAGATGCTAATGACTGCCGTGATGATGTTAAGCGAAAACGGGGCGTTGATTTTTACCGTCTGGCCATCGCCGCCAATGGCCACTTTCACGCCCGTGCCGAAGCCGCCGCCGGCGGCAGTCACCAGCAGAAAGGCCATAGCAAAAAGCAACAGGAAATAAATCCAGGTGGCCGGCCGCCGGAGGCGGTACTTCAGCTCAAAAAGAAGTATGGGAAGGAACATGAGTTTGAATTAAAAATTATGAATTAAAAATTAAAAATGAGGTGGACGCAGGCCATCCAGCTAAGCTCATTAGGCCACCACGCCACCATTTTTAATTTTTAATTCATAATTTTTAATTTCCGAAAAATACACGTCCTCTAAATCCGGATTCACGGCTTCAAACCCACTATCCGGTGCAGAATCGCCCAGGACGTGCACCACGGTTTTGCCCGCAAACAGGCGCGAGCTGATAACCTGCTGACTGGCTTGCAGGGCCGGCAATTCGGCTTTCTCGATGAGCTTCTTCCAGATTTTGCCTTGCAGGTTATTCATCACCGAAACCGGGTCGCCGGTGAGCAGCACTTCGCCCTTGTTGATGATGGCCATGTGGCGGCACAGGTCCGATACGTCGCTGACAATGTGGGTACTGAGAATCACTACCAGGTTTTCGCCAATTTCCGAGAGCAGGTTGTGGAAGCGATTGCGCTCGGCGGGGTCGAGGCCGGCGGTGGGCTCGTCCACGATGATGAGGCGGGGGTTGCCGAGCAGCGCCTGGGCAATGCCAAAACGCTGCTTCATGCCGCCGGAATAGCCGCCGACGTGCTTTTTGCGCACGTCGTAGAGGTTGGTCTGGTGCAGGAGGGCGGCCACCATTTCCTTGCGCTCCCGGCCGTTGGCGATGCCTTTGAGGGTGGCAAAATGGTCGAGTAAATCCTCGGCGCTCACGCTCGGGTACACCCCGAACTCCTGCGGCAAATAGCCCAGCACGCGGCGCACGGCCTCTTTATCGCGCAGCACATCAATATCATCGAGCATGATGCTGCCGGTATCGGCGTCCTGCAAGGTGGCAATGGTGCGCATCAGGCTGGATTTGCCGGCCCCGTTGGGACCGAGCAGGCCAAACATGCCGTTCGGAATTTCGAGGCTGACATTTTTGAGTGCCTGCGTCCCGTTGGGATACGTTTTGGATAGGTTGGTAATGGTGAGGGGCATGTTGTTGTTCAGAAAAAAGGTAAGTGTAATGGTAATGAGTTGGGCGATGAATCGGGCAATAACGGCGCACATTATACGGCGAGGATGCACGGATAGGGCCAGCGGTTGCTTGGCGCGGCAATTTCCGGCCTAATCACGAAGGGCTCAGCCAGCTAGCCCGGGCTGCTCTTGTTCGGCCCACTGCACGGTGTCGGCCAGCCATTCGGCGTAGAAGTGGGCACTGCCCTGGTCCAGGTTGCGGGGCAGCTCACGCAGGGCGGCCCGGGCCTGGGTGCGGGCCTCGGCAGCATTGCCGGCCAGGCGGGCCAGGGCGGCTTCGGCCCGGGGCCGCGCATCGGCCGGAATGAGCGACGATGGCCGGGCCTGGGCCAGAAAGGCGCGGGCGGCGGCTTCATCGTGCTGGTAGGCGGCGGCGAAAAAAGCCGATTCGAGCCAGCCCGTGCCTTGCAGGGCGGCGGGCGTTTCGGTTAGCCGCGCCCGGTACTCGGCCAGGTGCTGCGCCGCCTTCGCCACTTGTCCCGCGTCGAGGGCCGCCAGGTAGAGGAAGTAATGAACGTACAGCTTAAACGGCAGCTCTTCGGGCCGGGCGGCGGCGGCTTCGAGCGCCGGCAAGGGCAGGGCACGAGGCCGGATGCCCGCCGTGGAGTGCGCCAGGGCGGCTACCACGGCCATTTCGAACTGGCCGGCAGCCCCGTCGCGCCACAGGTTGAGCACACGCGCACCGTCGCTGTAAAAGCCGCCCATGTGCATGGGCACCAGTGTAATAAACGCCAGCAGGGCCGAAATGCCCCCGCTGGCTCCCAATCCGACCCGCAGCAGCCGGCCCGCTTCGGTGGCCGGCGCGGGCAGCAGCGCGAAGATGCCCAGCGCCAGCCCGGCCCACACGGCGCTGCCCAGCGGCCCCCCGGCGGCAAAGGCCATGAAGCGGCGGCGCAGGTCGTGGTCGCCCACGGGGGTGCTGAGGACCATGCCGCCGGCCGTATTCAGGTTTTTGTTCCACTCGAAGCGCAGGCGGCCCTCGCGCAGCTTCCACCTGAATGGCCCCACGGCCAGCCAGTGAAACCGGAAGCCCTGGCGGCGTCCCATCAGGGCATGGCCCAGCTCGTGCAGGCCCACGGCCACCAGCCAGGCCACGGGCAGCAGCACGAGCAGCAGGCCGGCCACCTGCCAGGGCTGCCCGGCAGCATGCGTCGCCGCCCTGGTTGGGTGTATCAGGTACTTCCCAATCAGATAGCCGGCCCCGCCACCCAGCCCCGCCAGCAGCAGGCCGAATAAGTTTTTACGCAGTGATTTCATGAGGATGAATCTGGTTAGAAATGCAGAAAAACAATTAGGTCAGTCAGGCTCATCTATCGCCGGTATAGCCTCAGCATTACGCCTGCTAAGTTGCACCGTTGCTACCGAAGCGAGAGAGATGCTACGGCTATGTGGATGCAAGTTGAGCAGGTTAGCCGGCACTGATTTTTTGGCGGTGGGCGTTGCGCTGCTTCGCGGCGGCGAAAAAGCACGTCCGTAGCCCGGGTTGGAATTGCAGCGGTGGCCGGGCGCAATGATGTCGGGAAGCTCCGGCCCGGGCAGGGGCGGGCGGGCGGCGGGCGCTGGCATCGTTGCCGGGAACGATTGCGCAGATTTAGTCCGGCATAACCGGCCCAATGGCCTGGGGGAAAGAGTACCTTGGCAATGCCCGCAGGGCACTTTTTGCATTATCCCACCCACGCCAGCTCTTCCCATGAACCGAACATTTACCCACCGCCTGAGCCTGACCGGCGCGCTGCTGCTATTTGTGGCGCTCACCTCGCGGCTCTTCGCCTACGACCTGACGGTAGCCAAAGACGGCACCGGCAACTACACCACGGTGCAGGCCGCCATCAACGCCGCGCCCACCGGCCTGACGGTCCCGTTCACCATCTTCATCAAAAACGGGCGCTACAAGGAGCTGGTGAACGTGCCCGCGACCAAGCCCTTCATTCAGCTCATCGGCGAGAGTGTGGGCAGCACGGTCATCACTTACAACAACTCGGGCGGCACCGTGGTGGGCGGCGTGATGCTGGGCACCCAGAACTCGGCTTCGGTCACGATTAACGCTTCCGATTTTTCAGCCCTGAACCTGACGTTCGAAAATGCCTTCGGCGAGTCGGCCTCCAACGGGCAGGCGGTGGCCGTGTTGGTGAATGCCGACCGGGTGGCCTTCCGCAACTGCCGCTTCCTGGGCAACCAGGACACGCTTTATGTGAAAGGCAACGGCACGCCGCGCCAGTATTTCCTCAACTGCTACATCGAGGGCAACACCGACTTTATTTTCGGTAGCTCCATTGCCCTGTTCGAGAACTGCAACATCTACGCGAAGGTGAAGGCCACGGCCTCGACCTCCTACATCGCGGTGCCCAACACGCCGGCCGGGCAGGCGTTCGGGCTGGTGTTTAAGAACTGCAACGTGACCGGACACTCGGTGGCCGGTGGCACCAGCTACGACCTGGGCCGGCCCTGGCAGGCCAACCCAAAAGCGGCCTTCCTGAACTGCAACCTCTCGACTCCGCTGATTCTGGCCGAGGGCTGGTCGCCGACCAGCTCGGCCGGCTCGGCCACCATCCGCGACGCGTATTTTGTGGAGTACCAGAACACCCACTTCAACGGCCGGCCCATCAACGTGGGCAGCCGGGTGCTGTCGGGGCAGGGGCTGACGCCGCCACAGTCGTCGTCGCAGCTCAGCGCTGCCGAAGCCGCCACATACACCAAAGCCAACATCCTGAGCGGCTGGGACCCCTGCACGCTGATTAACTGCACCACGCCGTTCGTAAAATCCGTCATCGTCAACAACTTCAAGGGCGTGAAGGGCGCTACGACTTCGGCCTTTACCTGGAATACCAGCTGGCCCATTGCCGGCGACGTATTGAGCGTGTACCGCGCCACGGCCACGCCCCCGGCCGTGCTCGGGGCGTTTGCGGTGGTGAATACCCAGACCGAGCCCAGCGACACGATTTTCAACTACACCTATTCAGATGTCGTGCCGGCCTCGGGCAGCCTCTACAGGTATTTCGTGCGCGGCAGCGCCACCCCGGCCCAGATTTCGTCGGATACCGTCACCATCAGCAGCGCGCCCACCATTGTGGCCACTGGGGCGTTGGGCAACTTCACCCAGCAGCTGGGCAGCGGCTCGCCGGCCCAGAGCGTGGCCGTGTCGGGCTCCGACCTCACCAGCCCCATCACGGTAACGGCCACGGCCAACTACCAGGTTTCGCTGACTTCGGGCGGCACCTTCGCCAGCAGCGTAACCCTGACGCCCACCAGCGGCACCGTGGCCAGCACGCCGGTGTACGTGCGGCTGAATGCTACCACGGCCGGCCCCTACACCGGCACGCTCACCCTCGCCAGCACCAACGCCACCACCGTGACGCTGGCCCTGAACGGCACGGCCATCGTGGCCCCCACCATCACCTCGAACCTGCTGCAGTTCTGGCCCCTGCGCGTGAACAGCGCCGACAGCGCCCAGGCCCGTAACGCCCGCCTGACGGCCACCGCGCCCACGCTGCGCCGCCTGTACCTATCGAACGGTACCACCATGCCCACTATTCCGGCCTACTCCAATCAGTTTGGCCAGGCCTTCGGGGCCAGCCCGGCCGGCGACGGGCAGTGGAGCACCGGGGCCGGCGGCCCCGGCGGCACGCTCAGCCGTCTGTACTACGAGGAGTTCAAGATGAGCGTGGCAGCCGGCGCCACCAACGTGCGCGTCGATTCGCTGCTGTTCAACACGGCGTTCTACAACACCAGCTCGAACACGAAAATGGCCGTGGTGTACTCGCTGAACGGCTTTACTACCCCGGCCGACTCCACCGAGATTTCGGGCGTGAGCGGCCCCGGCGGGGCGCAGACTTTCCTGGCCAGCGGCAACTTCACCAACTCGTTTGCGCTGCTCAACCAGTCGGCCGGCCCCACGGCACTTTACCGCGCTGCCCTCAGCGGCCCTAGCACGGCCAACCCCAGCGGCGGCGTGACCGTTGCCGCCGGCCAGACCCTGAGCGTGCGCCTGTACTACGCCTGCGGCAGCACCGGTATCCCGCGCTACGCGATGCTGAAAAACTTCCGCATCAAGGGCGACGTGGTGGCTCCGCCGCTGGTGTCGAACGTGCTGGAGCAGTGGCCCCTGCGCGTAAACAATGCCGACAGTACCCAGGCCCGCAACTCGCGGGTGGTGGCCACCACGCCCACGCTGCGCCGCCTGTTTCTGTCGAATGGCACGACCATGCCCACCATTCCGGCCTACTCCAACCAGTTTGGCCAGGCCTTCGGGGCCAGCGCGGCCGGCGACGGGCAGTGGGGCACGGCGGCCGGTGGCCCGGGCGGCACCCTCAGCCGCCTCTACTACGAGGAGTTTAAGCTGACCGTGGCCCCCAACTCGTCGGCCCGGGTCGACTCACTGCTGTTCAACGCGGCCTTCTTCAACACCAGCTCGAATACGAAAATGGCCGTGGTGTACTCGCTCAATGGCTTCAGCACGCCCGCCGACTCCACCGAGATTGTGGCCGGTACCGGCCCCGGCGGCGCGCTCGCCTTCACGGCCAGCGGCAACTTCACCAACTCGTTCGCGCTGCTCAACCAGACGGCCGGCCCCACGGCCCTCTACCACCTGGCGCTGCGCAACGGCGGCATCAGCCTGCTGGGCGGCCAAACCCTGAGCGTGCGCCTGTACTTCGCCTGCGGCAGTACCGGCATCCCGCGCTACGCCCTGCTGAAAAACCTGCGCTTCAAAGGCGCGGCCCAGATTGGGCTGGCCACTACGGCCCAGGCGCTGGGTGCTCAAATCCAGCTCTACCCCAACCCGGCCTCGACTTCGTTCCGGGTGCTGCTGCTGGCCGCCCGCACCTCGGCCGTCGTGTCCGCAGCCCTGCTCAACATCCTCGGCCAGACCGTGCGCACGCAGCGCCTGACCGCCACCGCCGGCCAGCCCACCGAAACGGAGATGAACGTGCGCGGCCTCGCCGCCGGCGTCTACACCCTGCGCCTGACTGTGGACGGCACGCCGCTGACCCGCAAGGTGGTGGTGGAGTAACTGCCTGATTTTAAATTTGAAGAGGCCGGACTCGCGAGGGGCCGGCCTTTTTTTGCGGGTGCTGGGCGACTGACTATCCCGGGCGTTTGCCCCCGCAACGATTACTCCAGCCGCAATGGCGAGTCATCCTTCAGCCCTACGCCCGACAGTTGCCGCCGCCACGATTCCAGCAGCAGGTAGGCCAGCCGGTCGGCCGCTGCGGGGTAGGGCAGGCCCGCGGGCCGGATGTTGGACACGCAGTTGCGGGCCTCGTCGGTGAGGCCGGGGCGGGGGGCGAAGGTGAGGTAGGCTCCCAGGCTGTCGGGCGCACTCAGCCCCGGCCGCTCGCCGATGAGCACCAGCACCAGCCGCGCCCGCAGGCGGTGGCCCACCTCATCGCCGAGGGCCACGCGGGCCTGTTCGGCCAGTACCACCGGCCCCAAGCGCAGGCCGGCCGCCTGCAATGCCGGTAACAGCAGTTGCAGCAGCGGCGCGGCATGCGCGTTCACGGCGGTGGCCGAGAGCCCGTCGGCCAGCACGATGGCGAGGTCGCAATCCGCCGCTTCAGCCGCCAGCCGGGCGGCGGAGGCTTCGTCGAGCTGCCGGCCCAAATCGGGGCGCTGAAGGTATTCGGAGCGGTTTTGGGCGCGGCTGTGGACGAGCAGCAGGGGCAGGTTCAGCGCGGCGAGGGCGGCTTGCAGCAACTCAGTATCGAGGGTCGAATACACGGCATCGCGGGCGTGGGCGTGGGCCAGCCGGAAGTCGAGCGCCGCACGCAGGGGCACGCTCACGCCGCTGCGACCCAGCGCAATGCGCGCCGCCGTGAACTCGCGCAGGCCCGCCCAGGGGTCGGGCGCGGGGGAGGAAGTTGTGGGGTGGTCGGACATTTTGGGCTGGTATGAATTTTCAGAACGTCATGCTGAGCGCAGCGAAGCGGAGTTGAAGCATCTCTACTGCTTCGTTAAAATGTCATTGATTACTAGTGAGGTAAAGATGCTTCGCTGCGCTCTGCATGACCGTGCAAGGACTGTACTACATCCTTTAACCCTCACCGCAGCGCAGCAGGTAGCTGCCCGAGAAGCTTCGCGGCGGCCGTGGCGGGCAGCTGGCGGCCGTGTTCATCAAACAGGCCCTGCTGCCGCAGCCAGGCTTCGAACTCGGGCGCGGGGCGTAGGCCCAGCACCTGCCGCAGGTACAGCGCATCGTGGAAGGACGTGGACTGGTAGCCGAGCATGATGTCGTCGGCCCCCGGAATGCCCATGATGAAGTTGCAGCCGGCCACGCCCAGCAGGGTGAGCAGGGTGTCCATGTCGTCTTCATCGGCTTCGGCGTGGTTGGTGTAGCACACGTCCACGCCCATGGGCAGGCCCAGCAGCTTGCCGCAGAAATGGTCTTCCAGCGCCGCCCGGATAATCTGCTTGCCATCATACAGGTACTCGGGGCCGATGAAGCCGACCACCGAATTCACCAGCAGCGGGCGGAAAGCGCGGGCCACGGCGTAGGCCCGGGCCTCGCAGGTTTGCTGGTCGAGGCCGTGGTGGGCGTTGGCCGAGAGGGCGCTACCCTGGCCGGTTTCAAAGTACATCACGTTGTCGCCCAGGGTGCCCCGGTGCAGAGCCAGGGTGGCCTCGTGGGCTTCGCGCAGCATGCTCAGGCTGATGCCAAAGCTGGCGTTGGCCGCCTCGGTGCCGGCAATGGACTGAAAGGTGAGGTCGACCGGCGCGCCCTGCGCTATCAGCTGCATCGTGGTGGTAACGTGGCAAAGCACGCAGGTTTGGGTGGGAATGGCGTACTGGGCGCGCACGCCGTCGAGTAGCTCCAGCAGCTGGCGCACCGCGCGGGGGCTGTCGGTGGCCGGGTTGATGCCGATAACCGCGTCGCCACTGCCGTAGAGTAAGCCGTCGACGAGGCTGGCGGCGATGCCGCGCGGGTCGTCGGTGGGGTGGTTGGGCTGGAGGCGGGTGGCCAGGTGCCCGCGCCGCCCCAGCGTGTTGCGGAACCGGGTGATGACTTCGGCGCGCCGGGCCACGCCAATCAGCTCCTGGTTGCGCAGCAGCTTGCTCACGGCTGCCACCATTTCCGGCGTCAGGCCGGGGGCCAGGGCCGCCAGCGCGGCGGCATCGGCGGCCTCGGATACCAGCCAGTCGCGCAGCTGGCCCACTGTGAAGTGGGCGATG
>JALYUI010000670.1 GCA_030853845.1 Bacteroidota bacterium
ATGCACCTGAGCTACGCCAGCAGCCTGTGCGGAGCCTGCACCACGGTGTGTCCGGTACGCATTCCGCTGCACAACCTGCTGCTGCTGAACCGCAAGCAGAGCGTGGAAGAAGGCCACGCGCCCGCCGAGGAGCGCGCCGCCATTGGCCTGTGGCGCTGGAGCATGCAGCACCGCTGGGTGCTCGATGTACTGCCCGTGAAGCTGAAAGACTGGAGCCTGGGCCGCCTGCTGGGCCAGGTGGGCTGGAGCAAGCGCCGGGCGAGCCTGCACATCGGCGGGCCGTCGTTCCGGCAGCTGTGGCAGGCCCGCAAGGGGTAGTCGGCCGGGCTGATTTCGCCAGCGCGTTGCGGTTGTCCGTATGAGGCATTTTCGCGCACTATGCACCCTTTACTTCTCTTGGCCCTGCGCATCGTAACCGGCGTGGGCGGCGTGATGCTGGTGATTACCACGCTGTCGGCCGCCATTCGCTCGTTCATTCTGCCCCGCAACGAGGTGGTGCGCATGAACGTGTGGGCCTTCACGGCCATTCGCAAGGTGTTTGATGCCGCGGCGCGGCTAGCCAGTTCCTACGAGCGGCGCGATAGAATTATGGCCCACTACGCGCCGGTGGCCCTGGTAGCCCTGCCCGTGTTTTGGGAGGCGCTCGTGAGCCTGGGCTACACCTGCCTGTACTGGGCGCTGGGCGAGGGCCGCTGGCAGCACTGCTTCGAGCTGAGTGGCAGCTCGCTGCTCACGCTGGGCAATGCGCGCACCCACCACTTGCCCATCACCATGCTTAGCTACTCGGAGGCCACACTGGGGCTGCTGCTGCTCACGCTGCTCATCTCCTACCTGCCCACCATCTACCAGGCATTTTCGCGGCGCGAGGTAACGGTGGCCCTGCTGGAACTGCGGGCCGGCACCCCGCCCACGGCCGCCGCCCTGCTGGGCTGGCTCAACCACGACGGCTCGGTGCAGAACGACGACGCGCAGTGGGCCGAGTGGGAGCGCTGGTTTATAGAGATTGAGGAAAGCCACACCTCGTTGCCGGTTCTCTCGTTCTTTCGCTCGCCGCAGCCGGGGCGCTCCTGGGTGAGTGCGAGCGGGCTGATTCTGGACACGGCCGCGCTGCTCTTTGCCGCCGTCGATGGCCCCCAGCCCCGGCAGGCCCAACTCACCTTCAAGGCCGGCAGCCTGGCCCTGAACCGGGTGTACCGTTTTTTCGATGATAAGGCCAGCAGCGAGCCCACCGACCTGCTGCCCGAAAGCGGAGCTGCTGAACCCGGCCGTGCCGATTTCGACGAAGCCTGCCAGGTGCTGGCCGAAAAGGGCCTGAAGCTGTGCGACGACCGCACCGCCGCCTGGCAGCAATACCGTGAGCTGCGCAGCCGCTATGTGCCGGCCCTGGCCTTCCTGCGCCGCCTGCTCATGGCCCCGGGACCATCTGCCACTACCACTGCCTAGCCGCCCCGGCCGGCCAGCCTGGTTCCAACTGATGGCTCCCGCCAGCGCAGCTGTAGGGCAGCTCAACCGGCATTATACCAGTGCGAATACGATGCCTGACAGGCGGCGGCCGGTATTTTTACAGCGGCCTGCCCATCGGAAATAATGCCCTGAATGCCGGAAAAATGGCGTTGGCGGACGGGTGTGAAAAAATTAATATTTCACTGCACGGGCGGCTTGCTTTTTGACTCAGATAAATCACTAAATTACACCGCTGCCCGGCTCCTCGCTTCTTGCGTTGGGAGCCGGGCAGCTTTTTCGACTCCCTTTTTTCACCCTCTTTTTCACCCACCTATTTCCAAACCTCTATGCACACATTTTTACTAAGTAACCGGCTGGGCCGGTGGCTGCTACTGCTGGCACTGCTGCTGAGCGGCCAGCTGAGCCAGGCCCAGGTAACCAGAACCCTGCCCGGCACTTATACCAGCTTCGGGGCAGCCTTCACCGACCTGAACACCAACGGCGTTCCGGCCGGGGGCGTCATCATCAACGTAGCCGCGGGCTACACCGAAACGCCCGCCGCGCCCCTGCTGCTGACGGCTACCGGCACGGCGGGCAATGCCATTGTCTTCCAGAAGTCGGGCGCAGGGGCCAACCCGAATATCGCGGCCGGCGTGGGCACCAGTACCACCGTTGATGCCATCGTAGGCCTGTCGGGTTCCGACTACGTTACCTTCGACGGGATTGACCTGAGCGCCAACGCGGCCAATACCACGGCCACCACCCAGGCCGAGTTCGGCTACGCCTTGTTCCGGGCTTCGGCTACCGATGGCTGCCAGTTAAACATCATCCGCAATTGCGTGGTGACGCTCAACAAAACCAACGTCAACACTATCGGCATCGCGGGCCTGGCCTCGCTTTCGACCAATACCACGGCCCTGCCCGCCACCGCCACCAGCGGTGCCAACTCCGGCAACAAAGTGTATGGCAACGTAGTAACCAACAGTCTGATTGGTATTTACTTCGCCGCCGGCTCGGCTACCACGGTAGCCAACTTCGACCAGAACAACGAAATCGGGGTGACGGCCGGCAACACCATCGGCAACTTCGGGGGCACGGCTTCGGGCTACGGCGCGGGTGGTGCTTACCAGAACGGGCTGAAGATTACCGGCAACACCATTAACAACACGCTGAACTACACCTCGCCCACGGCTTCGACGCCGGTGGCGGCCAGCACCGTGACGAGCACGCTGCGCGGTATTTATACCCCCAGCAGCACCTCGGCCACCATCGACATCACCAACAACACCGTGACGCTGGCCAGTGGGGCCACTACCTCGCAGCTTTCGGGTATCGAAAACTCATCGGGCAACACAGCGGCGGCCAACACGGTTACCATCAGCGGTAATACGCTCTCCATGTCGTACCTGACGGCTACTTCGGCAACTGTGTACGGGTTCAACAACGCGGCCTCGCCGGCTACAGTTGTTATCTCCAATAATACGCTTAACAACACCACGCTCTCGACCACGGGCAGCACTTACCTCCTGTACAACAACCACAGCGCGACGACCGCCACGGTGACCGGCAACAACGTTTCGGGCGTGACGCGCACTGGGGTTTCGGGCACGATGTACGGCTACTACAACAACGGCTCGGGCGCTGGTACCCAAACGC
Source organism: Bacteroidota bacterium (assembly GCA_030853845.1). Lineage (GTDB taxonomy): Bacteria > Bacteroidota > Bacteroidia > Cytophagales > Hymenobacteraceae > Hymenobacter. The sequence goes on from JALYUI010000670.1 coordinate 3,100, forward strand.
TGACGGCCAATGTGTTCAATAATATTTCGGTGGCGGGCGCGGCTACCTTCTACGGCCTGTTCAACACCAGCTCGGCCAGCGAAACCCAGCTGTGGTCGGCCAACCAGATTACCAACATCACGGGCACGGCCACGCCCACGGGCACGCTCTACGGCATCTTCGACTCGTATGGCAACACCGGCTCGCTGTTCTATAACAACACGGTGACCGGCCTGAGCGGCGGCGGCACGGTGTATGGCCTGAACCTGAGCAACTCCTCGCTGGCCCAGGCGGCAGCCTACGGCAACACCATCGGCGGGCTGAGCACGTCGGGGGCATCGTCGGTTTACGGCATCTACACGTCCGTGACCACGCCCACCATCTACCGCAACAAGGTGTATGGCTTGTCGGGCGGCAACGCGGGCGTGACGCTCTACGGCATTTACACGGCCGGCGGCACCACCATTACCCTGCACAACAACCTGGTGGGCGACTTCCAGGCCCCGGCCGCCACCGGCCTGACGGCCGTGAACGGCCTGTACCTGAGTTCGGGCACCACCATCAATGCCTACTTCAACACGGTGTACCTGAATGCCACCAGCAGCGGCGCTACGTTCGGTACCTCGGGCATTTACTTTTCGAGCACCCCTACCACCGTCGACCTGCGCGACAACGTGGTGGTGAACAAGAGCACGGCCGCCGGTACCGGCGGCTACACCGCCGCCCTGCGCCGCAGCTCGGGCACGGCCGGCACCGCGCCTGCCAACCTGGCCAGCACCACCAACAACAACCTTTACTACGCCGGTACGCCTTCGGCCACCAACCTGATTTACGTGGAGGGCACCACCACTGCCACCAACGCCATGCAGACGCTGGCGGCCTATAAAGCCTTCGTGGCCCCGCGCGAGAGCAATTCCGTGACCGAGGACGTGTCCTTCCTGAGCACCACGGGTTCGGCAGCCACGTTCGGGCACATCAACCCGGCCACGCCCACGCAGGTGGAAAGCGGTGGCACGCCCATCAGCGGCATCACCACCGACTTTGATGGCGACACCCGCAACACCACCACTCCCGACCTCGGGGCCGATGAGGGCACCTTCACGCCCCAGGATTTGAGCGGCCCCACCATTACCCTGACGGCCCTGGGCAGCACTACCAGCACCACCAACCGCACCATTGCCGTAACCATTACCGATGCCAGCGGCATTGCTACGGGTGCCAATGCGCCGCGCCTGTTCTTCCGCAAGGGCACCAGCGGGGCTTTCCAGAGCGTGGTGGCTACCAGCGTGAGCGGCAGCAGCTACACCTTCACCTTCGACTACGCCCTGGTGGGCGGGGTGATGTCGGGCGACTACATTCAGTATTATGTAGTGGCGCAGGATGCCAGTACCAACAACAACGTGAGCAGCAATCCGCTGGGCGGCACCTTCAGCACTACGCCGGCCCAGGTATACCAGTACCTGATTCAGAGCGTGCTGAGCGGCACCTACTACGTGGGCACGAGTCCCTCGCCCGACCCTACCCGCACCTACGCCACCCTGACGGCGGCCACCAGTGCCTACAACCAAAACTCGCTGGGCGGGGCCGTGACGTTCATTCTGCTCGATGCCAGCTACGGCCCGAGCGAGACGTTCCCGATTCAGATTCTGAACAACGCGGCTGCCTCGGCTACCAACACGCTCACCATTAAGCCCAACACCGGCCTGAGTACTACGCTCACCGGCAGCAATGCCTCGGCCCTGCTCCAGCTCATTGGCTCCGACTACGTGACCCTGGACGGCAGCAACGGCGGCACCATCTCGGGCACCGACCCGCGCCCGAGCCGCAACTGGACCATTAACAACACCAGTACGGCGACGACCAGCAACGGCATCGTGCTGACGGTGTTTACCTCCGGCACCGATGCCGCCACCAACAACACCTTTCAAAACCTGGTGATTACCGGCAGCGGCTCGGCAACGGCGCAGGCCGGCATCATCATGCTGTCGACGGCGGCGGCCACGGCGGCCAACAACAACAACAAGGCGCTGAACAACGCCGTGTCGGGCAGCGTGTACGGCATCTATTCTTCCGGCACGAGCGCCACGCTCAAGAACACGGGCACCATCATCAGCCAGAACGACATGACCGTGGCCGGCGCGGGGGCCATTGGGCGCTTCGGCATCACGGCCTACTTCGAGGATGGCATTCAGGTGACGCAGAATACGATTGACGGCATCAACTCCGCCGTTTCCGGCGACGTGTGGGGCATCAGCGCGGGCTTCTCGGGCATCAGCACCAGCACCTTCACGGGCAACGAAGTAGTAAACGCCAGCATCCGCCGCAACTACATCGGCATGGTGAAGCAAACCAATACCTACTCGGCGGTCGGCATCGGCCTGGCCGCTGCCACTGCGGGCACGTCGGTTATCAGCAACAACATGGTAGCGGGCGTGTCGTCGAACGGAACCAGCGGCGACTTCGGCGCCGGCATTATGATTGGCGGCGGCACGGGCTCGACCACGCGCATTCTCTACAACTCGGTGAGCATGACCGGCACCCAGACCGGCGGCAACTACCCCGGCTTCGCGCTGGCCATCGGCGGCAGCACGCCCACCGTGGAAATCCGCAACAATGCCCTGCTCAATACTCAGACCACCGGTAGCGGCAACAGCATTGCTCTGGGCTTTGCCTACAGCAGCGCCACCGGCGCGTACGTGGGCCTGACTTCGGACCACAACGACTTCTTCGTGGGCACCGGCACTGCCTTTGCCGTGGGCCAAACCGGCAGCCTGAGCACCAGCGGCGTACTGCGCACCACCCTGGCTGCCCTGAACACCGAAACTGGCCAGGACAACCCGACGACCTCCAAAGCAGTCGACCCGCAGTTCGTGTCGCTGACTGACCTGCACAGCACGTCGGCCCAGCTCAACAACGCCGGCATTCCGGTGAGCGGCGTAACGGTGGACTTTGACGGCGAAACCCGCAGCACCACCACCCCCGACATTGGGGCCGATGAGTTTACGCCGGCCACGATTGACATTGCCGCCACCGCCCTGCTTGGCCCGGCTGCCACCGGCTGCTACGGGGCCAGCGAAACCGTGTCGGTGAGCATTACCAACAACTCAACCACCACCATCAACTTCGCCAATAACCCCACTACGGTGACGGTGACGGTGACCAAGCCGGACAACACTACCCAGGCGTTTACGATTACGCTGAGCTCGGGCACCCTGGCCGCCAACACGGCCCGGACCGTGACCCTGCCCGGCACCCTCGACATGAGCGCGGCCGGTACTTATAGCTTCGCCGTAACCACCACCACCACCGGCGACGGCACCCCCGGCAACGATAACCTGACGGCCACCCGCACGGTGGTTGGCGTGGCTACCCAGCCGCAACTCGTCACCTTCACCGGCTTCACGGGCTCGAACCTGGGCACCGTGTTCCCGGGCTGGAGCGAAGCCACGGGTGCCACGGTACCCGCTGGCACTACCTCGGCCTGGACTTCGACGTCGTTCCCGGCCGGCAATACCACGGCCAAGATAAACCTGTACACGACGGGCAAAAACGACTGGATTCTGTCGCCGAAACTGCTGGCCACCAGCTCGACCGTGCTCACCTTCGATGCCGGCCTGACGGATTTTGCCAGCAATGCCGCCGACCCGGCCGGCATGACCGGCACCGACGACTTCATGGAAGTGCGCATCTCGACGGACTGCGGCCTGACGTTTGCCCGCATTCCGGCCTTCGCGCAGTTTAATGCTGCCAACCAGCCCAGCAACGGCAGCCTGACTACGTATACCATCGACTTGAGCGGCTACGCCGGCCAGCAGTTCATCCTGGGCTTTTTCGCCTCGGAAGGCACCGTGGATGACACGCCCGACTACGACTTCCACATCGATAACATCAGCGTGCGCAGCCCGCTGCCTATCGACCTGGCCCCGCTGGCCTTGGCCACGCCTACCGCCACGCAGGGCTGCTACTCGGCCGCCGAAACGGTATCCGTGACGGTCGTCAACCAAGGCTCGCAGCCGCTGAACTTTGCCACCAACCCCGCCACGGTAACGGCGGTGGTGACTACGCCCGGCGGCTCGCAAACCCTCACGGGCTCGATTACCTCGGGCACGCTGGCCGCCGGCGCCACCCAGACCGTAACCCTGGCCCCCACGCTGGACATGTCGGCCCTGGGCACCTATTCGTTCGCCATCACGGCCACCGTAACCGGCGACCAGATGACCAGCAACGATGTCCTGGCGGCCGTAACCCGCACCGTGGCGGCCCCGGTGGCTGGTACGCTGGCCCCGGCCAGCACCAGCATCTGTGTGAGCGGCACGGCCGCCCTGACACTGACTGGCGCGGCTAATGGCACCATTCAGTACCAGAGCAGCCCGGATAACATAACGTTTACCGACGTGACCGGCGCGAACAGCGCTGCCTACACCACGCCGGTGCTCACTAGCACTACCTACTACCGCGCCCAGGTGCGCTGCGGCGGCACCGTGGCTACTTCTAACGTAAGCACCATCACGGTGAACAACCCGCTGGTGGCGAGCACCAATACCCCGGTTGCCATCTGCTCAGGCAGCACGGCTACGCTCACCGCCACGGCCAGTACTGGCAGCAGCATCCGCTTCTTCGACGTTGCTACCGGCGGCACCGCCCTGACTACCACCACGGCCGGTAGCTACACCACGCCGGCCCTCACCGCCAACACCACCTACTACGCCGAGGCGTTTACGAGCAGCACCGCAGTGGCCGGTCTGACCGACAACTCAGCATCTAACGGCACTTTCGTGCAGTCGACGCTCACCGATTATCCATTGGGCTTTGCGGTATCGCAGGCGGGCACCCTCGCTTCAGTTGATGTGTACCCCAGTGCGGCCGGCCCGCTGACCATTCGCCTTTACAACACGACTGGTGGCCAACCCGCTGGTACAACCACGGCCGTGGCCGGCTCTGATGTTACTATTACCGTGACGGCGGCCCAAGTGGCCACCCGCATAACGGTGCCGCTGAACTATGTGCTCGCGGCCGGCGACTACCGGATATCCAACTTCGCAGGTACCCTGGGTCGCTTCAGTACGTACACCGGTACCTATCCGCTCATTGCGGGAGCGCTCACGGTGAAAGGCTCGTACACCGCTGCCACTTCGACCAGCTTCTCCAATACGACGTACAACAGCTTCTTCAACCTGACCTTCGCGAGCGAATGCATCGGCGCTACCCGCACTGCTATTCAGGTGAATGTGACGCAGCCCGCCACGGCCACCTTCCTGGCCGCTACGGCCAGCAGCTGCGGCACGTCGGCCTACCAGCTGGCGGGCACGGTGGGCGGCTCGGCTACGGCCGGTACTTACACCAGCAGCGGCACGGGCACTTTCAGCCCCAATGCCACCACGCTGACAGCCACCTACACGCCTTCGCCGGCTGATGTGACTGCTGGTACGGTTACCATTACCCTGACCTCCACACCGGTGGGCACCTGCCCCACGGCTACGGCCACGCTGGCCCTGAGCATCAGCCCGGCCCCGGTAGCCACGTTCAGCTACCCGGCCAACAGTGCCTGCGCCGGCTCGGCTACGCTGCTCTCGCCCACGCTGAGCACGGGCGCCACCGCAGGGGCGTTCAGCTCGACCACGGGCCTGACCATTAACGCCACAACCGGAGCCGTGAACCCGGCTACCTCGACGGCCGGCACCTACACCGTGACCAACACGATTGCCGCTAGCGGCAGCTGTGCCGCTGCCACGGCCACCGCCACGGTCACGATTAACGCGCTGCCGGCTACGCCCACCTACACCTACACCTACCCCACGCGCAGCACGGTGCTGTTCACGAGCAGCCTGGCCCCGGCCGGCACCACCTACCAGTGGTACCTGGGCACTGGCCCCATTACGGGGGCCACCAGCCAGACCTACACGGCCAACGGCACCACCTCGCCGGGTACCTACACGGTGCGCTTCATCAGCACGGCCACGGGCTGCCAGTCGGCGGCTTCGACGCCGCTGACGGTGACGGCTACCAACCAGGCCCAGGCCGGTACGTCGCTGTACCTGTTCCCGAACCCCACCACCACGGGCCTGCTCACCCTGCAACTCAACGGCTATACCAAAGCCGTGCAGCTGACGGTGATTGATGCCCTGGGCCGCGTGGTCCTGACCCAGAAAGTGGCTGCCGGCCAGCCGCAGGCCCAACTGAACCTCTCGGGGGCAGCCACGGGCGTGTACCTGCTCCGCGCAACCACCGATGGCGGCACGGAAGTGCGCCGCATCGTGCGCGAGTAAGGCCCCGATGTTTCATGAAAAAGCCCCGCTGGCAGCTGCCAGCGGGGCTTTTTTGTTGAGGGTGGGAGAAGGATTGCGAGTCGAAATAGAACGTCATGCTGAACATTCCGCGCATTAAGCGGCGATGAAGCATCTCTACCGCAATAGTAAACCCGGTCGATTGGATTACTGCTGCGGTAGAGATACTTCGGCTGCGCTCAGCATGACGTTCCTTTTTTGTGTTTCTAACCGCCTTACTCCCCTTCGTCGGGCAGAATGTTCACGTCCTGCACCAGCACCATCTTTTCAATTTCCTTGCCCCGCCTGGTAGCGGCCAGGCCGCCGAGGGCGGTTTCCTTGTAGCGGGTTTCCATGGCCTGGCCCACTTCGCCCAGCGCCGCCACGCACTGGTCGACGGGAATAACCGGGTCGATGCCGGCAATGGCAATCTGGGCCGACGAGAAAGCAATGGCCGCCGCCGAGGCGTTGCGCACCACGCAGGGCACTTCCACGAGGCCAGCCACGGGGTCGCATATCAGCCCCAGCATGCACTGAATGGTGACGGCCACCGCAGCAAATACCTGCTCGACCGGCCCACCCAGGCAGTACACGATGGCCCCGCTGCCCATGGCCGCCGCCGAGCCGGTTTCGGCCTGGCAGCCGCCCACGGCTCCGGCCAGCGAGGCATTCTGCTCGATGATGAGGGCAATGCCGGCCGCCACGAGCAGCCCCTCCAAAATCTGGCGGTCGCTGAGCTTATGCAGGTCCTGCAAGGTCACAAGCACGCCGGGCAGGATGCCCGAAGCCCCGGCCGTGGGCGCGGCCACCACCCGGCCCATGCACGAGTTCACCTCCTTGGCCCCCAGGGCGCGGGTGATGAGCTGCTTGAACTCGGGCGAGAGGACGGTGACGGGCGAGGCGGCAATCTTCTTGGCCCCGTTGTTTATCATGCCCGAGCGCGAGGTCATGTCACCAGTCAGGCCCTCGTGCACGGCGTCGCGCATCACGTCGTAGGCCCGTTGCAGGCCCGCCCATATTTCGTCCTCTGTGCGGCCCTTTTGTTCGATTTCGTAGTCGAGCACGGGCTGATACAGGGGCTGGCTGGTATCGGCGCAGTGCGCCTGCCAGGAGGCAAAATCGTTGAAGAGCAAAGACATGGTGGGTGGGAGTAGGGTGGGTGATGGGCTATGAACGCAAAGCTCCGGCCGAAGATGTCTTCGGCCGGGGCGCAAAGCTACGCGGCGGGCTGCGCCGACCGGGACGCTAGCGGTTATCCCACTTCGTTTGCCACTGCTGCTGGCCGGCGCGCAGGCGCACCATACAGGCCCGGGGCCAGGACTACGCCCGCCAGGGCCACGCGGTGCGCGCCGACGGGCTGGCTTTCGGCGGCCAGGGCGGTGGCCACGCGGCGGCCCAGGAGGTCGCATACTTCCACCGAAACCGGGGCGGCCGTGAGCAACTGTAGAACATGGCCCTGAATGCCCTGGCCCAGGGCTACCTGCACCTGGCCTACCACAGCCTCCCGCACAAGGACTCCGATTTCGACGTGGCCCGCAGCTTCGACCCCGCCCTCGCCCTGGGCCGCGTGCGAGTGCCGCAGGAAATGGGCCGGGTGCTGCTCAACCTCTTCACCAACGCCCTGTACGCGGTGCCCGAAAAGGCGCAACTGCTGGGTGTGGCCTACACGCCCTCGGTGCGGGTGCGCACCCGCCGCGCCAGCGGGGCCGATGGAAGTGCACGTGCGCGACAACGGCCCCGGCATAGCCCCGGTCATCATCAGCAAGATTTTCGACCCCTTATTCACTACCAAGCCGTCCGACGAAGGCACCGGCCTGGGCCTGTGGCTGAGCTACGACATCGTGACCAAGGGCTACGGCGGCACTATCATGGCGCGCTCCGAAATTGGGGCCTTCACCGAGTTTATCATCACCCTGCCGCAGCACCACCGGGTGCCCGCGCCTGGACTGGCACAAACGCAGAGTAGCCGGTACCCTTGAGCAGTGGTAAGCTGCGGCTACCGCCTAAACTTGTAGTATGAAACACGCTGTTCTATCTATGCTAACGGTCCTGCTGCTGGGGCTGGCAATCCTTCCAGCTGCTGTAGCACAAAAGGCAACTAAAGCGGCTCCTGCTAAAGCTGGGGTTGCAACTCAGCCCGGCGATACTTTCCTCGGCGTTTGGGAGTGGAGCGATAACGGGGAGATATTCCATATCTCTATTTGGCGCAGCCCCAATTGGCCGGTGCCCTATAGCCCTACTCACCGAACGGCTAATGTTATCCTGGGTAGCTTTCGGTACACTCGAAATGGGGTGGTAATTGCGGAATCAACCCCGACTACGGTATCGTTCCCGGCTACAGCAATTTACCCAGCTGCATCATTCACGATAGATGCACTCCAGGAATCGACTGTTGCGCGCCAAGAAATGGAAATGGTTTTTTACGACCATCCGGACCGTAAACAGGGCCGGGTGGTTCTCACCTTCCTGCCAAATTCCAACGACCAAATCAGTTGGCAGCTACACAAGGTTGAAGAACCGCATTTTTACAACACTATCCCCCCCAATTTCAGGGTGCCCACAGCCGTTACCCTAACGCGGCAATAGCACATCTTCTCTCCACTACTAAAAAATGCCGGCCCGTAATCACAGACCGGCATTTTTCATTAGCGTCGCGACCCGCTACAAAATAAACCGCGTGCTCAGAAAGCTGCTTTCCTGGCCGTCCACAATCTCATTGAGCAGGTACTTGTTGGCCTCCGTCATCTTGGTGGCCACTACCGTGCGGATGCTGAACGAGCGCAAGGCGTCGAACACCGAGAGGGTGCCCTCGGCCGAGTCTTTGCGGCCGGTGAAGGGAAAGGTGTCGGGGCCGCGCTGGCACTGGGCGTTGAGGTTGACGCGGCTCACCTGGTTCACGAGCTGGTCGATGAGGTCGGCCACTTCCTGCGATTCGGAGCCGAAAATGCTTACCTGCTGGCCGTGGTCGGAGTCGATGAGGTACTGGATGGCTTCCTCGGTGTGGGCGAAGCGGGCCACCGGTACCACCGGGCCGAACTGCTCCTCGCGCCACACCTTCATGCCGGCCTGCACCGGGTAGAGCAGGGCCGGGAACACCAGCGGGCCGGCCGCCGTGCCGCCGCCCTCGTTCATCACGCGCGCGCCGTGGGCCTCGGCATCGGCGATGATTTCGGCGAGGTAGGCGGGTTTCTGGGGCTCGGGCAGGGGGGTGATGTTCACGCCCGCGTCCCAGGGCATGCCGGGTTTTAGCTTATTGATTTCGACCGCGAGGCGCTGCACGAACTCATCGGCGATGCTTTCGTGCACCAGGAACATCTTGAGCGCCGTGCAGCGCTGGCCGTTAAAGCTGAGCGCGCCGAGCAGCGACTCCTGCACGGCCACGGCCAAGTCGGCATCGGGCATGATGATGGCTACGTTCTTGGCATCGAGGCCCAGAATGGCGCGCAGGCGGTTGCTTTTGGGGTGCATCTTCTTGAGCGAGTCGGCCACCCGGCTGCTGCCGATGAGGCCCAGCGCATCAATTTTGCCCGAGGCCATGAGGGCCGGCACCACGGTGTTGCCGCGGCCATACACGGTGTTCACCACGCCTTTGGGGAATGCTTCGGCGAAGGCGGCGAGCAGCGGGAAGTGCAACAGGGTGCCGTGCTTCGGGGGCTTGAACAACACCGTATTGCCCATGATGAGGGCCGGAATGAGCATGCAGAACGTCTCGTTCAGCGGGTAGTTGAAGGGACCCATGCAGAGCACCACGCCCAGCGGCGAGCGCCGAATCTGGCCGATGATGCCTTCCTCAATGGTGAAGCGCGACGAGTCGCGGTCGAGGTCCTTGAGGGCGTCAATCGTGTTGCGGATGTAGTCGATGGTGCGGTCGAACTCCTTGTTGGAGTCGGCGGCCGACTTGCCGATTTCCCAGAGCAGCAGCTTCACAATCTCCTCTTTGCGGGCCACAATCAGGCGGGTAAACTTCTCGACGGCCGCGATGCGCCCGGCCACGCTCATCATGGGCCACTCGCCGCGCCCGTGGTTGTAGGCGCGCACGGCGGCAGCGAGGGCCTTGAGGGCTTCGGCCTCGTCGAACAGCGGATAGGAGCCGATGACGCGGGGCGCGAGCGAGCCATCGGGCCGGCGCTCGAACATGGGCGAGATGACTTCCTGCGTGGGGCCGGCCCACTCACGCAGCTCGCCGTCGAGCAGGTACTGGCGCTGGTGCAGGGGCGCGGGCAACCGCCATGCTTCGGGAATGGCCGCCGCGTCGGGCGGGAACAGTTGGGTCAGGCTTTCGGTGCTTACAGACATAGAACGGGCAAAAGGTGCGGTGCGAACCTACGCACCAGCTAACGGGTACGGAAATAATGCCCGGTCAGCCCGGGGCAGCTCGTTTCTTTACGGGAACGTTTGCGTGGCGCGCAAGCCCCTGAAAACTGCTATGTTTCGGCCAAAATTATTTTTGCTTCCATGACGCTTCACCTGCTGCTGCTGCTCAATTTCGCCGTCGCCGCCTACCTCACCGGCCTCATCTGGACGGTGCAGGTGGTGCATTACCCCAGCTTCGGGCTGGTGCCGAAGGCGGCGTGGCCAGCCTTCCACGCCGCCCACACCCGGCGCATGAGCTATGTGGTGCTGGCCCCGATGGTGCTGGAGCTGGTCCTGGCCGCGTGGCTGGCCTGGGCCGGCCGCGCCGCCCTGCCCGGCGGGGCCGGCTGGTGGAGCCTGGGTTTGGTCGGGCTAATATGGGCGGCTACGTTCTTCATCTCCGTCCCCTTCCACAACCGCCTCGAAAACGGCTTCGACTACATTGCCATCGACGGCCTGACGCGCACCAACTGGATAAGGACGCTGGCCTGGACGGTGCGGGCCGCGCTGTTAGGCGGGGTGCTGGTGAGCACGCCTGGTGGAATGTAGTATTGCTTAATCAGGCAAAAAAGGTTTAAAAGCTGTTTGAGTTAATAAAAACGGTCATGCTTCGACAAGCTCAGCATGACCGTTTCAGAATGATTTTCGACTAACTCAGACAGCTTCTTAAGTATTTGCTACACAAATTAACTTCCTGCAAATAGTGTAGCAATCTATTTGCTACACTATTTAACAACGTGTAAAATTTGTAGCACTTTGTTTTGTCGCTTATGCTTCCCGGCTGCAACGCCCCTTTTTCGGCCACTATCGAACTGCTGGGAGTCAACCCCTACGTGCTGCTGGCGGCTGGCAAGCAGGTGGGCGCGACCGCCGAATTCACCGTGCGCCACGACCCGCTGCCGCGCGAACTGCCCGTGTATCCCCGGCTTGCGCAGGCGCTGGCCGAAAACGAGGACGCGCGCGCAGTTTTCACCGCTCCTTTGTAGCGTGGACTCTGCGAGTCCGTGCGTGGCACCACTGACGGCAATCGCTCACCCGCGCGGACTCGCAGAGTCCAGGCTACAGCAGCTACCGCCCGCTCTTCGCCCGCGTGGCCTTGAACTCCGAGCCGTCCTTCCACTTGGGGAAGGTGGTTTCGCCGGCTAGCTGCTGGCCCACGCGGAAAAGCAGGCGGGCATCCTGGGCCGCGCCGCGCAGGTCCCAGGCGGGGTCGTACTGGTCGGCGGGCTGGTGGTAGGCTTTCTCCTCGAAGTCCTTGCGCTGCTTTTCGGCGAAGGCTTTGCCGTGCAGGCGGCTCTCGAACTGCCCGCTGGCGTAGAGGGCCGGAATGCCCACTTTGGCGAAGCTGAAATGGTCGGAGCGGTAGAAACTGCCCGTTTCGGGGTGCTGGAAGGGAATAACGTAGCGGTTTTGCTCCTTAGCAGCGGCCCGGGCATAGTCGTCCAGCTCCGACTGCCCGTAGCCCACGATGGTTACATCGCGCATCGGGCCGAAGGCCAGCAGCTCGTCCATGTTGATGTCGGCCACCGTGTTTTTCACCGGGAAC
>JALYUI010000698.1 GCA_030853845.1 Bacteroidota bacterium
TAACAGGCCTTTCACACGGCGCGTACTTCCCGCAGCGAAGGCTGCGGGCTACTTTCGCCCGCGCGTTGAATGATTCTCATTCGGCGCGTGCGTTACGCAGCAAAGGCTGCGGGCTACTTTGCGCTACTTATGATTCCGATTTACGAGAAGAAAACCCGCGTTAAAATTCTCATCGCGGTAGTCGCGCTGCTCATCGGCGCGTCGACCATCATCTACACCAACTGGCTGGTGAAAAAGGTGGCCGCTCGCGAGCAGCAGCAGATTCAGCTCTACGCCAAGGCCCAGGAGTTTATCATTAACTCGGAATCGGAATCGGACTCGAATATGTTCGTGTTCAATGAAATAATCAATGCCAATGCCACCATTCCGGTTATTCTCACCGACGGTAAGGATATTTCGGGAGCCAAGAACGTCCTCATGCCGCCGCACCTGCCCGAGGCCGACTCGCTGGCCCGCCTCCGCGAAGAGCTGGTGCTGATGAAGCAGCAGCATCAGCCTATTCTGGTGAAACTCGGGGCCGGGCAGATGAACTACATCTACTACCGCGACTCGCAGCTGCTGCGGCAGCTGCGCCTCTACCCGCTGGTGCAGCTGGTGGTGATTGGCTGCCTGGCCGTAATTGCCTACCTGGCCTTCAGTTCGTCGCGCCGGGCCGAGCAGAACCGCGTGTGGGTGGGCCTGGCCAAGGAAACCGCGCACCAGCTGGGCACCCCGCTCAGCAGCCTGGTGGGCTGGCAGAGCTACCTGCGCGAGTCGGAGCGTTTCAAAGATGAGCCCATCGTGGAAGAGCTGGGCAAGGATATCCGCCGACTCGAAATCATAACGGAGCGGTTCAGCAACATCGGCTCAGTGCCGGTGGTGAAGGATGAAAACCTGCTCCAGACCACCCGCAATGCCATCGAGTACCTGCAAAGCCGGGTGTCGAAAAAGGTCATCTTCAAAATTGAAAGCGACCTGCCGATGGACACGCCGGCCCGCATCAACGTGCCGCTGTTCGACTGGGTGATTGAGAACATCTGCAAAAATGCCGTCGATGCCATGGAAGGGCGCGGGTCCATCACGCTGCACCTGCGGCGCGTGCGCACCCGCCGCAGCTGGTACCGCCGCCGCGCCCCCGCCCGCCAAGTCGCGGTCGATATCACCGACACCGGCAAGGGCATCCCCAAAAACAAGCTGGAAAGCGTGTTCATGCCCGGCTTCACCACCAAGCGGCGCGGCTGGGGCCTGGGCCTGGCCCTGGCCAAACGCATTATCGAGAACTACCACGAAGGCCGCCTCTTCGTGAAATGGAGCGAAGTAGGCCGCGGCACCACCTTCCGCGTTGTGCTGAATCAATAACCCGTAGCGTGGACTCTGCGAGTCCGCGCATTGCCCGCCGGGCACCCGGGAAGTTTTTTTCGCTATTGAACTCCCGGGCTATTGGCCCCGTTGGCCGGCTGCTGCTCCACCCGGAAGCTCGGCACCGCGTAGTCGGCGGGCAGGTAGCTGGCCGGGACGGTGGTCTGGTTGCCATCGCGGGCGGCGCGGTAGTGAGGCGACATAATTTCGACGCCGGCCTCGTTGAACTGGTCCTGGATATGCTGGTGAATACGCGAATAGATGCTGGCCTGCGCCCCGGCGGCGCGGGTGTAGGCATTAAGCTGGTAGCTCACGTAAAAATCGTCGAGGCTGGTTTGCAGGACGAAGGGGGCCGGGTCGGGCAGCAGCTCTTCGACCTGGGCGGCGGCGGCCAGCATCAGGGCGTGCACCTGCTTCCAGGGCACGTCGTAGCCGATGGTGATGGTGGTGTGCAGGATGAGGCCCCGGGTGGGGGCGGCGGTGCTGTAGTTGGTGGTGTAGGAGCTCATCACCGAGGAATTGGGAATCGTAATTTCCTCGTTTTTGATGGTGCGGACCCGCGTCACGAGCAGGGTGCGCTCAATGATGTCGCCGGTTACATCGCCGATTTTCACCCGGTCGCCAATCCGGAAAGCCCGCATGTAGGTGAGCACCAGCCCAGCCACGATGTTGGAGAGTGAACCCGCCGAGCCAAACGTGAGCAGGAAGCCCAGAAACACCGAAACCCCCTGAAAGATAGGCGAATCGGAGCCCGGCAGGTAGGGGAAAATTACTACCAAAGCGAACGCAAACACCAGCACCCGCACAATCTGGTAAGTCGGGTTGGCCCAGTCGGGGTAAAACCCGTCGATGGTGAGCGTGCCCTGCCGCACCCCCTCTTTCAGCGAATAAATAAACTTGAGCACGTAGCGAAACACCACCACGATGACGATGATGGTGAACAGGTTGGGCAGGTAGTTCCAGACGGCTAAGGCAATCTTGCGCAACGGGTTCAGCACGAAACCCACCAGCATATCGGCGATGCCCTGGGTGCCGGGGAAAATGCTGAACACGACGGGCAGCACCAGGTAGATAGTGAGCAGAATAACCGCCCATTGCAGCAGCGTGAACAGCAGCAGCACGGCGTGGAGCTGCCAGTCGGCATTGAAAAACTCGTAGGAACCCATCTTCATCCCCGTGAACCAGGTGCCCTTGCGGTCAATCAACTTTTGGCGTACCCAGCCAAAGAGCCGGTTCACGTACTTGATGGCGAAGAAGAACACCAGCAGCACGAGCAGCGTGAGGCCCGCCTGGCGCAGGTAAGTCTTGATGCTGTTGGCTTGCTGATAGGCCGTGATAGCCCGGATAATCTGGTGCCGGTGTTGCCGGGCCAGCGAGTCCTTGCTCACGTTCTGCCACAGCGCGTCGTTGTTGCTCACGCTTTGCAGCACGCGGTCGGCATACATCAAATCCACGGTTTGCTCGGCGGGCACCACTCGGAGCGAATCGGGCCGGAAAAACGCCTGCTTCTCGAGTTCCAGAATTTTACTGGTCGTGAGCGCCGCTCGCTCCTGCGGCCGGAACGGCCCGAACCGGGTGTACACGTAGAACAGGGTATCGGCGTGCGCCACCACCGGAAAGCCCCGGGCAAACTGCTTGAGCGAGTCGATGTAGGTGTGGGCGCGCACCTGCCGCATCGAATCCGCGAGGCGCAGCGACTGGAGCCGGGCCAGCAGCTCCTGCTCGCGCGGGCGGTCGGGGCCATTTTTCAGGCCCCGCAGCTCCTGTTGCAGTTGGGCCAGCTGGGTGGTGTTCTGCCGGCGCAGCGAGTCGAGCCGTTTTAACCGGCCCATGTCGGTACTCAGGCCCAGGGTGCGTACCGAGTCTTTCGCAACCGTGGCGGCCGGTTTGGGGGCCGGCGTCTGGGACAGGGCCGGGCGGGGAGCGGCAAACAGACTCAGACTCAGGCACAGCAGCCAGCAGGCCAACGAGTAAAAACGCATATCCGGGAAGGAAGTCGGGTGAAAGTCGGCAATAAGCTCACCAAGGTAGGTACTACTCCTGCCAAACCACTTAAAAAGGCGGCGGCTTTAGGCGTTTCAATCCCGTGGGGGCACATCGAAGTTGTGGCAACGTGGCCCTTGCGCGGCTTTTCGCTGAACAGCGGGAGTGCGGTACCAGCGCCCGACGCAGCAAAGGCTGCGGCCTACCGGTTCGTGATTTCCACGTACGCCTGGCCCGTTACCGGCTGGCCGTTGTGGGTGCCCTTCACCCGGCACATGCCTTCCCAGTAATACATGGTGAAGGCGTGGAAAAACCGCAGCGCCAGCTCCTGCTGGGGCACCAGCGGCTCCACGGTGAGGTCGTAGCCCTGGCCGGGCACCTGCACGCGCCAGGTGGCCGGATATTTCTTTTTCGACTGCGGGCTGGTCCAGTACGTGAGGGGCGTGAGGTTGAAATCGGGGCCGGACAGGTGCAGGTCGCCGCCGCCGGGGCGGCTCAGGGTGCCGTTGTTCAGGTTCAGGCCGGTGGCCGAGTTGCGCAGGGTGTTCAGCATGAACTCCTCACGCGGCTCATCGAGCTGAATGCTGAGCCAGTCCCAGCCCACGTTTTTATCGACTATGCTGGTGCAGTTCCACTGCCGGTCGTACCACAGCTCGCCGCGCACGGCGTGAGTTTTGCCGCCCACCGTAAGGGTGCCGGTAGTGGCCAGACGTGGGTACGAGTAGTAGCCGGCCGTGATGCCATTGCCGTAGTTTTCGTAGCCGGTGCCGCTGTGCAGCACCACGGGGCGGGTGGGCCGGGTGGTGAGGTCGAGGGCGTAGCCGGCGTTGGCCCGACCGGTGAGGGCGGCCTGGAGGTGGTAAGCCCCCTCCTGCCCATCGAACTTCCACACCTTGCCCGCTTTGCGCTCGCGCAGGCGCACGGGCAGCGAGTCGGTGAGCAGGCGCGGCAGGCGGCCCAGGTCGTAGTCGTAGTGAAACTGCTGGCCCTGCGGGTCGGTGAGGGCCACGTTCACCATCTGCCAGTCCTGCTTGCCGTCTTTCAGGTTGAAGTGGAAGAAAACGTACTCGACCCCGAACTGCTCGCCGGTAGCTTCATCGCGCAGGTGGCCGGTGAGGTACCACCATTCCAGCGAGTTCTTGGGGTGCGGGGCTTCTTCGTGGGGCAGCTCGGCCCGCCGGGCAGTAGGGTTGAAACGGGTAGTAGGCCGGGGCGCGGCGCAGGCCGCCAACAGGCAAAGGAGGGCAAAACGCAACACTTTCATACCCCGCCAAAAGGCTTTTTGGGGGCAAAATGTTTGGCGCGCGAAGTTTCGCTAAGTTGAAATAAGGTTTCGCAAAGTTGATGTTATCCCAAACTTTGCGAAACCTTATTTCACTTTGCGAAACCTTGCGCTTAGCCTTTCGGCGGCATCACCGGCGCTTCGGGCTGGCGGATTTTGCCCATCACCTGCCCCCGGTTCGGGATGGACTCCAGGTGTACGGCCAACGGCTGCGGCCGGGGCGTGGTTTTAACGTTGAGCTGCACGGTTTTTTCCTGGAAGTTAAAGGGGTTGCCCACGAACTTCAGCTCGACTTTGCCGCTGGCGATGGGTGCCCAGCCCCGCGCCAGGGTGAGGGTGAAGCGGCCCTCAGCATCGGTGGTGGTGCCGAACTCGGTGCCGTTGATGAAGATGCTGATTTGGGGCGCGGGCGTGGTGCCGGCCCCATCAAATACCTGGCCTTTGATGATGATTTGCTGCGCCGGGGCTTCGGCGCTGGTTTCGGCCGGGACGGCGGTGGCCACGGGCGGTTCCTGTGGCGGCTTACTGGCGCAGGAGGCCATGGGGTGCCAGCCCAGCAGGGCCAGGCCGGCCAGCAGCCAGCGCCGCCACTGGGTGGCCGGGGCCGGCGGGGCCAGCTGCCCGGGGTTGGCCAGGGCGCACACCGGCCGGCCCTGCTGCCGCGCCAGAAACGCCAGCACCTCGGCTTCGCTCAGGCGGGTGAAATCGACGACTTCGGTGGCGCAGGCGGCGCAATGCCGGCCGGCGGCGGTGGGCGACATGGCAGCCCAGGGCTGGGCGCAGGGCTGCGGAATGGAAAACGAGGGAGTGGCCATGCGGCTAAGGTATCATTTTCGACGGCAGCAGCGCGGGGCGGGCCGGGTTTCAGTAGCGATGGAAGGGGCGGGTGAGCCAATATTTGCCCCAGTGGTAAAAGGCGCGGGGACGCCAAGGGGCAGGCGGCATTTTGCGGGGAGGCACTACAATCAGGCCCATGAATCCTTTGACATCATTCTGAAGGCGAAACATTTGCGCCTCGGCACTAGCAGCAGCTACCGTCCGGCGCTGCGTCGCGTAACCAATTGATGACACCTGCACCATCACCCCGTTAGCTACCACCCGCTCGGCGGGAACAAGCAGCTCATACTCACCCAAAGCACCGGTACTGACGCCAATTTGTGTGCCGGGCAGCATCACCGTCACGCCAGGCAAGCCTTCGCCCGAAATTGAATCCGTCACCACGCCCCGCACAAGCAGCGGCACGGCAAATTGGTCATCGCAGCGGGCGGCGCTGGAAACACCAGCAACGGCCTTGCCCACTTTAAAATCTTGTCCAGTTCGCGGCGAGAGGGCGGTAGCCGCTGGGTTTGGAGAATTCAAAGCACTGGTTGCTACCGTCGTTTCGGGAGCAACGGTTGCCGGCCCCACCGGCACCGGCCCACCCCAGTAGCGGGCGCGCCACTCGGTAGCCGCCTGGGCTTTGGCCTCGAAACTGAACCCTTCGCGCAGGCCCCACACGGCCACCGCCGCCGCCAGCCAGGCCCGCCAGCGCCCGCCTGAGGCAGTCGAAGCGGCGCGCTGCAACGGCCGTTCCAACTGCCCCGCCGCGAAACGGCCGCAGGTGCGGCTGCTCCCGGCGCTGGCCAGGTAGGCCAGGATTTCGGCATCGGTTTTCAGCGTGAAGTCGACCACGGTTTGGGCGCAGGCGGCACAGTGGCGGCCGGTGACGGTGGGCGACATGCCGGCCCAGCTTTCGTAGCAGGGCTGCGGGATGTGGAGGGTGGTGGAAGGGCGCATGGGCATGGGGAAGCAGGCGGAACATCAGCACTGATGCCTGCCGGACCCGGTTTGCACAAGCCAGTGCTCAATAATTTTTCGTCTCTACCCGCTGCAGCTCCTGCCAGTTCACCTGGCCCGCATCGAGCGGCACGTTGGTGCTGAGGGTGGTGCCCTGGCGGTCGGAATACACGTGGCTGTAGCCGTCGGCCACTTTCACGCGCTGGCCGGTGGCGGCATCCTCATACTTGGCCTCGCCCCGGATGTAGTCGCCGAAGGCCTCACTCTGGCGGTCCTGGGAGGCGCGGCGGTTGGCCGCAATTTCGCTGTACGTCTTACGCTGGTAGTCCTGGAGGTCTTTCTGAATGGCATAGCGCTTCTGGGCCTCGGTATTATTCGACTGTACGCCGTTGTTGGTCAACTGCTGAATCTGCTGCTGCCACACCGGGTTCAGCACCACCGATTTCTGGATGGCCAGGTTGTAGGCGTAGGTTGCGGCCAGGTTGATATCGCTCTGCGTCACGCTGGTATTGGCGGTCCAGTTGCAATACACTTCGCCGTTCAGGTTGCTGGTGAGCGAGGTGAGCAGGGCGGCGAGGCGCACCGGCCGGCCCGAGGGCAGCACCCCATCAATGTAGCCGGTGGCGCGCTGCTGGCCCTGGCCCAGGTTCTCGACTGCACCGGCGTGCTCGCCCGTGAGGCGAATCTGGCCGCCGGCCGTGCGGGCCAGCCGGGGCAGCAGCACCGCCTTGAGGTAGGCCACTGGCGGCATGGGTGCCAGGCGGCCGGGGTCGCGCGTGCCGCCGTATTGGGCGGCCATCTGGTTTAAGCTGCGGGCCTGGGGGCCATCTACGTAGTGATAGCCGGCCTCGGGCAGGTACTCGATGGCGCTGTGCTTATCGGGCGAGTTCAGGCTGATGTAGATGACGTTGCTGGGCACCGCGCCGTTCCAGGCCCGCGTGAAGGACTGGTGCAATTGCCAGCCGCGCGGAATCTTGAAAGCAAACGCCACCATATTGTTGATGCCCGGGTCGAGGAGGCCGCGCACCTCGTAGTGCGGCCCGGCCGGAGCCGCTGCTCTGGCGGGACCGACGGGCCGGGCCGTTTTGGAGAGCGGGGCGGAAGCTGGCTGGCCGTTGCAGGCCGTGATGCTGCCACCAAGCAGCAATGTTGAGAGCAGAAGCAGAAGTTTCATAAGCAAAGCGCGGACTGAGAAACGGCGGAAAAAGGGTAGCGATACCAGGCATGAGAAACCCAGCTACTTTCAAATTTATGGCTGTTTTATTCAAATCAATCTACGGCGTTTTCCTCATTATTTTTCAGACCAAGTCATTATATCTGAATTATTATTTTATCTGCGCCTTAGGCTTCTTGTGTACGCATCGCGAAATAGGGTGCGGTGGCATACCCGGCAGGGCTTGCCCGCCCTACTTCGTTTGCGCCAACCACTTCGCGATGGGTATAACTTACCATTCGGCCATCATTACTCCATTTCGGGTTTGGTCGCTGGCCCTGCTGCTGCTGCCACTATGGAGCCCGGCCCAAACCACTGCGGTTGGCCCCGAAATGCCGGTGCACTTTGGTCGAAGCCCGGCGGGACTGAACGTGGGCGGTGGCTTGCTGGCAGGCTTCCCGAAATCAGCCGTAGGGTAAGGCCTGAAATAGGCCGGCCGGCCAAAACCCGCGCCGAGGCCCTATCTTTTGGCCCCAAAACCCGCTCTTCGTTCTTTCATGAGTTCCCCAAAATCCCTGTTTCGCCGCAAAACCATCGCGGCCATTCTGCAAAATCCACCCGCCGACCACGAGGGCCACAGCAGCCCCGGCGGGCTGGAGCGCCACCTCACCGTGCGCGACCTCACGGCCCTGGGCATCGCGGCCATCATCGGGGCCGGCATCTTCAGCACCATCGGCAAGGCCAGCCTCGACGGCGGACCGGCGGTGTCGCTGCTGTTCGTTTTCACGGCCATTGCCTGCGCGTTTTCGGCGCTGTGCTACGCGCAGTTCGCGGCGACTATTCCGGTTAGCGGCTCGGCATACACGTATGCCTACGCTTCGTTTGGCGAGCTCACGGCCTGGATTATCGGCTGGGCGCTGATTATGGAATACGCAGTGGGCAACATCGTGGTGGCCATTTCATGGTCCGACTACTTCACCGGGCTCATGGAGGGCATCGGGGTGCACATCCCGCTCTGGCTCACGATGGGCACCCAGACCGGGCACGCCGGCTACCAGGCCGTGCAGACGCTGGTGCAGAGTGGCAAGAGCCTGGCCGAGGCCACGGCGGCGGTATCGCCGGCTCAGCTCGACGGCTACAAGGCCTGGCTGCAGGCCCCGGCCCTGAGCGACAGCCTGCACCTGGTTATCGACCTGCCGGCCTTCCTCATCACGGTGGCCATCACGGCGCTGGTCTACATCGGCATCAAGGAAAGCAAAAACGCCTCGAACCTGCTGGTTTTACTGAAGCTGATTATCGTTTTCATCGTGATTGCGGTGGGTGCGTTCTACGTGCAGCCGGCCAACTGGCACCCCTTCGCCCCCAACGGCGTGGGCGGGGTGCTCAAGGGCGTGTCGGCGGTGTTTTTTGCCTACATCGGCTTCGATGCGATTTCGACCACGGCCGAGGAGTGCAAGAACCCGCAGCGGGATTTGCCCAAGGCCATGATGTACGCCCTCATCATCTGCACGGTGCTCTACGTCATCATCACGCTGGTGCTCACGGGCATGGTGTCGTATAAGGAGTTGGGGGTGGGCGACCCGCTCTCATTCGTATTTGCCAAGGTGGGGCTGCCGCGCCTCTCGGGCCTGGTGGCGGTGAGTGCGGTGTTTGCAATGGCTTCGGTGCTGCTGGTGTTTCAGCTGGGGCAGCCGCGCATCTGGCTCACCATGAGCCGCGACGGGCTCCTGCCGGCGGTGTTTTCGCGCATCCATCCCCGATTCCACACGCCTTCGTTCAGCACCATTGTCACGGGCTGCTTTGTGGCCATCCCGGCGCTTATTCTGAACATGGACTTGGTGGTCGACCTCACCAGCATCGGCACGCTCTTCGCGTTTGCGCTGGTCTGCGGCGGCATCCTCATCATCGACCCCTACGGGCAGTCGGAGGCCCGCTTCAAGGTGCCCTACATCAACGGGAAGTGGCTGGTGCCGCTGCTGCTGGCCGTGGGCGCGGCGCTGGTGGTGCGCTACAACGGGGCCAGCAACCACGAATTCATGCTCGACATCACCGGCCAGCACGGCTGGCTGCAAACCGATGCGCTGAGCGGCAAGGTATCGGGCGGCTTCGCCCACCAGATTCCGACGCTGGTGTTTTTCCTGTTTTGCATCGGCCTGGCGGCCCTTTCGTTCCGCAAGCGGCTCTCGCTGCTGCCCACTCTGGGCCTGCTCATTAACCTTTACCTGATGACCGAGTTAGGCATCAGCAACTGGACGCTGTTTTTCGTGTGGCTCCTGATTGGGCTGGCGGTATATTTCGGCTATGGCTACAAGCACTCCAAGCTTTCGGCCTTGCCTGCCGAAGTGATTTAAAGTAGCCGTAGGCTACGGGCCGGCCGGAATTTTTCGCTGGCTGCTCACGCCCTACTTATGCCTACTTCGTCGCCAACGCCCCCGCCTACCCCCGCTCCGGACGCCAGCAAGCGCCGTCGCCAGCCCTCGGCCCGGCTGCTGCGCGAGCTGCTCGACCGCAATCCGCAGACGTTTTTCCTGTATGATGCCACCGCCGGGCGCGTGCTGTTCGTGAGCGCGGCCTACGAGAAGCTGTTTCCGGGCTTTGCGCGGGCCAGCGCCACCGCCGACCTGCCCCGCCTGCTGGCCCTGCTGCCCCCCGAAGACCAGGACTACGCCCGGCACTGCCTGCGCGAGCTGGTAGCGGGCCGCTTCCGCGACGATATGCTGCTGCGGGTGCAGCCCCGGCCCGACGTGCCCCGGCGCTGGCTGGCCTTGCAGGCCCAGGTGGGCCGTGGCGAGGCCGGGCAGGTGCTGGTGTCGGGTACGGTGCAGGACGTGACGGCCGAGCAGGAATACCTGCGCAACGCCGACAAGTACATGGCCAAGAAGAACACCACGCTCGAAATCCTGTCGCACGACCTGGCCGGGCCGTTTCACCTGCTGCAAAAAATGGCTGATGCCGTGGGGGAGAAAACCGAGGCCATGCAGGACGAGCAGCTCCAGCGCATCGTGCGCGTGATGCGCCACACCTGCCAGGACAGCGTGAACCTCATCCGCGATTTCGTCGATGCCGAGTTCATGGACACGGCCAGTGTGCAGCTCAAGCGCGTGCGGGTCGATTTGGTGCACAACCTGGGCCAGGTGGTCGAAACCTACCAGCAGAGCGAGCACCTGATGAACAAGCATTTCGCCTTTCGCCCCGCGCAGCCCACCCTGCTCATCGAAATCGACAACAACAAGTTTTTGCAGGTGATGAACAACCTGCTCTCCAACGCCATCAAGTTCACCCGCGAGGGCGGCCACATTACCGTGACGCTGGAGCAGCGCCCCGACGACGTGCTCGTGACCGTGGCCGACGACGGCGTGGGCATTCCGGCCGCACTGCTGCCGGTGCTCTTCGACCGGTTCACGCCGGCGCGTCGGCCCGGGCTGCGCGGCGAGAAAACCACCGGACTGGGCATGCACATCATCGAAACCATTGTGCAGCTGCACCAGGGCCACATCTGGGTCGAGAGCCGCGAGAACGAAGGCACCACGTTTTTCATTCGCCTGCCCTCGTCGGTCGAGGTGGGCGCGGCGTAGGCGGGCGGGGCCGGTATCTTCGGGGCCGATGAAAAGCCTGCTTTTATTTCTGCTGATGGTTGGCCCGGCTGCTGTTGCCCAAACGGCCACTCCGCCCAACATTCCGGCCGTGGGCCGGCACCTGGCGGATTTTATTCCAGTTGGCTACGGGATTCTGCACAATGGCCAGGCCATCGGCGACCTGAACCACGACGGGAAAGCCGATGTGGCGGTGGTAGTTGGCCCGACGGCCGAAGACACCCTGGCGTTGGCAAGCCGCCTGCCGCCGCGCCTGTTGCTGGTGCTCTTTCGCACGACTACCGGCTATGCGCTGGCGGCGCAATCGCGCCGGGCAGTGTGGGCCAAAGCCGATGGCGGTCCACTCGGCGACCCGTTTGCCGGCGTTACAATCAAGAACGAAAGCTTGCTGATTCAACATGACGTGGGCGGCAACTGGGGCCACGGCCAAACGGTGCGCTTCCGTTTTCAGCAGGGCGCGTTTTACCTGATTGGCGAAACCCAGGAATACAGCCGCCACGCGCCGGACTGCGACCAGCTGCCCTTCCCGCCGCGCTACGACTACCGCGATACCAACTTCATCACGGGCGAGTACGAAGAAATACGCACTTCGGAAGAATGCCGGCTGCTGGTGAAAAAACGCGGACGCCGCCCCCCGCAGCCCCTGCGCCGGCTGGCCGACTACGCGGTGCAGCCGTGATACCCCCCTTGTCCTTACTCACACTGGAGTCGTTGTTCCGGTCCGACCGCCCTAGGCGGTCCGACCGGTTGTTGCGTGGCCGGAACCGGGGGTTCTTCACATCTGGGTCGAGAGCCGCGAGAACGAAGGCACCACGTTTTTCATTCGCCTGCCCTCTTCGGTCGAGGTGGGCGCGGCGTAGGCGGGCGGGGCCGGTATCTTCGGGGCCGATGAAAAGCCTGCTTTTATTTCTGCTGGTGCTGAGCCCCGGGGCTTTTGCCCAAATGCCGACTGCCTTGCGCCTGCCGGCCACGGGGCCGAGCCTCGCCAGCTTCATCCCGGCCGGCTACGGCATCCTGCCCGATGCAAAAGCCACCGGCGACCTGAACTACGATGGCCGCCCCGATGTGGCCCTGGTGCTGCGCCCGCTGGCCGAAGACCGCCCCGGGGCCAAAATCGACAGCTTGCCGCCGCGGCTGCTGCTGGTGCTGTTGCGCACCCCGGCCGGCTACCGCCGGGCGGCCCAGTCGGCGCAGCTCATTCTGTGCAAAGGCTGCGGCGGCGTCTGGGGCGGCCCGCTCGAAAGTATTGCCATTGAGCGGGGCGTGCTGACCGTATTCCACCACGACGGCAGCAGCGCACGCTGGAACGTAACGACCAAATTCCGGTATCAGAAGGGTGATTTTTACCTGATTGGTGAAAGCCGGGTGCGCTACCACACCAGTCGCTTCTGCGGCCAGGCGGGAAGGCAATTTCAAGAAACCGATTTTGTGACCGGGGAATATCGCCAGGAAACAGACTCGGAAAGATGTAGGCCGCTGGTGCGCAAGCGCGGCCGCCGCCCCCCGCAGCCCCTGCGCCGCCTGACCGACTACGCGGTGGAGCCGTGAGGCCCTCCCGGGCTGGCGGTCGCTGGCCGCTTCGCGCACACCCGCTCGGAATTGCCCCGCGCAGCCTATAATCGGACGCTGACGCCCGGTTTTTTCCTATTTACCGTCGATAAATGCTTGCGTGCAGTGCATTTTTGGTCGTGTACGTGAAGTATTTGCTCGCTTACACCTTGTTTTTGGTCGCGTACGCTAGGTATTTGGTCGCGTACACAATCTTTTTTACCGAATACACGGGGTTTTATCCTATTTACCGGATGTTGTTGGTCGCGTACCACGGCTTGCCAGGCCGCGACCGACCTGCAAAGGTCCGGGAAGGCACTTTTTTGCACAAATTATACCGAAAATTCAATTTAAGCGTTGAGGCGCGGAGCATGCCCGGCCATCGGAAATAATATGCTTACTTCGGGCCAAGCAAGTCCTTCACCTTTCACCCATTTCACCCCAGCCCTATGAATCGCCGCCAGAGTAACCAGGACAAACGCAACCAGAAAATCGTGGCCGTGCTCGATGCCCACCCCACCGAGCTGCTCACCATTCCCGCTGTGGACGAGGCCGCCAGCGAGCTGCGCGCCCGCATGGGCCTCACCCAGCCCGCCGTGAGCCAGCAGCTCAAGGGCCGCCGCGCCAAGGGGGCGGCCAAAGCCAAAAACGACCTCGAAGGCCCGCTGGTCAAGCAAACCGTGAAGGCCGCCAACGCCCTGAGCTTATTTTACAAAAAAGCCGGCCACCTCGACAAAGCCCAGGCCCTGCACCTGCGCCCCAGCGAGTACACCCGCCTCACCGAGCCCGCCCTCGTGCTCGAAGCCCAGGACGTAGCCGACCAGCTCACCGAAAACCTCGCCGGCCTGGCCCCCTACGGCTACCAGCCGGCCAACGGCAAAACGCCCGGCTCCGATGCCGCTCTCCACGCCCAGGTGGCCGCCTACGCCGCCAGCCTGCCGGGGGCCAGCACTGCCCGGGGCCAGGGCAAGCTGGGTACCGGCACCGTGCGCAACGTGTTCAAAGACATCGCCGCCTACATCGACGGCGACTTCCGCTCGGCCGTAGAGCTGCTCGTCGACGACCACCAGGACCTGTATACCCTGCTGCGCGATGCCATGCGTATCGGCGGCAGCGGCGGCGGCGGCAAAAAAGCCAAAGCCGGGGCCGGCACCCTGCCCACCGCTGGGGCGTAAGGCCTCCGATGGCAGAAGCGAAAGCAGCCCCGGTCACGTGCGTGGCCGGGGCTGCTTCCTTGCTTAGGGCTTGGTGAAAATGGCCGAGCGGGACCAATCTACCGGCAATTATCAAACAGCTGATGCTGCGCCGCATTTTGCCGTTGGAGAACGGTGGGGTTGAGTGGGTGAAATGTTTTTATCTGATTCAAATCACCGTGGCTGTTGCAGAACTCGCTTATTCGTCTAAAACTGTCTAGCTAGGCCCCGAAAAGCGTGTGAAAGACGAATTGAACAGCCCTTTCTGCGTGCGTCAGCCACAATCGTCGTTGCGAAATCGAGCCCGTCAGACTTCTGCAACAGCCACCACCGTTTTCGCGAACTGTCTACGGACATAGGTTAAAGCCAGCACAAAACTTATTTCCCTCTCTACTCTTTCCGCTTTTACTATGGTGCGGCCCCTACTCCGTTTCCAACTTTTCCTTTTGAAAGAGCGTTTTACCGCGCGATAGCACCCGTAGCCCCTTGCGCTTGAGCAGGATGTTGGGTGTGGTTCGGCCATGGTCCTCCAGCCGGGTTTTGTAGGCGGCCAGAATGTCGCGGTAGGAAATCACGCCCGTTACCACGGGCTTGGGGCCGGGGGCCAGCACGGGCAGCGCGTCCACGTTTTCGCGGGCCATGTGCTCGACGGCTGTGCGGAGCGTGTCCGTCAGCAGCAGCGACGAGGTGCGCGGCTGCAGCAGGGCGCTGATGGGGGCCTGCGCATCGGCGGTGTAGCTGGCCAGCGCCATGGTGCTCACCAGGCCGGCGAAGTCACCGGCGGGGTTGAGCACAATCAGGTGCGCACCCACCTGCGCGGGCTCGCGGCTGGTCCATTCGCGTACGTCGCGGATGCTGTTGTCGGTGCTGATGGCTACCACGCCGTTTTGCAGTACCTGGCTCACCGGCGTTTCGTCCAGTGCATTTGGCTCGTAGTCCACGGGCGTTTTCACGCCCCGGCGGGCAATTTTTTCGGTCATGATGGTATTGCCCATCAACAGAAACGATACCAGGTAAGCGCCCGTGCAGGCCCCGAGCAGCGGCAACAGCGCCTGCGCCTGGCCCGTGCTTTCCACGGCAAACACAATGGACGTGAGCAGTGCCCGCGAGGCACCGGCAAACATGGCCGCCATGCCCACCAGCGCCGCCAGCGGCAGCACGATATCCGAAGCCGGAAAGAAGTAGCGAATGGCCAGGCCCAGCAGCGCCCCGGCCGCCCCCCCAATGGTGAGCAGCGGGGCCAGCGTGCCGCCCGACGTGCCGCTGCCCAGCGAAACGGCCCACGAGGCAAACTTCAGGAAACACAATGCTAGCAACAAGCCCAGTGGGGCCGTACCGGACAGCACGCTGGTGATATTCTCGTAGCCCACGCCCAGCGTGCGCGGGGCAAAATAGCCAATACCGCCCACCGCCAGCCCGCCCATGGCCGGCCACCACGCCCAGTGAATGGGCAGCTCTTCGAACAAATCCTCAATGAAATACACCAGTTTGGTTACGCCCACCGACACCAGCCCAATCAGCACGCCGATGGCGCTGTACGTGGCCAGGGCCGCGTTGCTGGGAGCCGCCAGCGCCGGCATTTCAAATACCGGCCCCGTTTCAAACAACACATGGTGGCCCGCCGCCCCGGTGATGCAGGCCAGCGCCACCGGCAGCAGCGAGCGCGGCGAAAACTCGAACAGCAGCAGCTCGATTGCCAGAAAAACCGCCGCGATGGGCGTGCCGAAAATAGCCGACATGCCCGCCGTGGCCCCGGCCGCCAGCAACACCTTGCGCTCGTGGTGGGTGATGCGGATGAGCTGCCCCAGCGTGGAGCCCAATGCCCCGCCGGTGGCAATAATCGGCCCCTCGGCCCCAAACGGCCCGCCCGTGCCAATAGAAATGGCCGCCGACAGCGGCTTGAGGTACATAATGGACGGCTTGATGCGGCTCTGGTTGGTCAGAATCTGCTCCATGGCCTCTGGAATGCCGTGGCCCCGAATGGCCTTGGAGCCATAAATGGCCATCAGGCTGACCACCAAGCCACCCAGCGCGGGCATTAAAATCACCCACAGGCCCAAGTGGTTATCGGCCGGGCTGTGGTAGGCGATAGAGGCATCGC
>JALYUI010000704.1 GCA_030853845.1 Bacteroidota bacterium
GGGCCTTTTTTATGGGCAGTAGTGCAACCGGGTTTCCCCTATTCCACCACCACTTTGCGCGTTACGGGCGTGCCGTTTACGTCGAGCCGCAGGGTATATACCCCGGCGGCCAGGGCGCGCACGTCAAACTCGGCGTCGATGGCCTGGCCGGCGGCGGCGCTCAGCGAGCGGCGCAGCACGGTCTGGCCGAGGGCGTTGAGCAGGGTGGCCTGCACGGTAGCCTTGGCGCTCAGAACCGGCAGTTGCACCCGGAACGAGGCCGAAGCCGGGTTCGGGAACAGCTGGGTCTGGGCGGCTAGGGCCTGGGCGGCTAGGGCCTGGGCGGGCGTGGTCGCCAGCGCGCCGGTCGGGCGGAACTCCACCGAGAAGCGGCCAACGGCCGTGGTATTCGTGAGGGTGAAGGCGTAGGTAGTGCCGGCGGCCAGCACCGTGCGGGTGTTGGTCTGGGCATCAATCAGCGTTACGGTCGTGCCAGCCAGGTTGGCCAGGTCGCCCGCGTTCAGCGAGTAGCTGCCGGCCTGGGGCACGGCCACGCGCAGGGGCACCAGCACGGTAGCCGAAGCCAGCGCGGGCAGGCCGTTGATGGCCAGGTTTTCGGTAGCGGTTACCGAAGCCAGGTTCAGGCCCGTGGGGTTGGGCAGCTTCACGGCATCAAACTCCGAGTCGACGCCGTTGGTGGCACCAGCCTGGAAGTACACGTGGGCGCGGTCGGCGAGGCCGTTGCCGAGCAGCTCCAGGCGCAGCTGGGGCCGCAGGTCGGCGGTGCCGCGGCCGAAGCTGGGCTGCGGGCCGAAGGTGGTCACGCGGTTCGAGTTGTCGATGTTCACGCTGCCGGTGCTGTTGGGAGCCGTTACGCGAGCGAAGTAGCCCTGGCTCGATACCACCAGCGGGTTGCCGCTGTTGCCGTTGCCGCCCACGCCGTTCACGTTGGCGCGGTACGAGCCGCCGTATTGGCCGGCGCTTTCAAACACGTAGATGGCAGCATCCATGCCCGGGCGCTGGGCGGGTGCTACCGTGCTCCAGTCCAGGGGGCTCGGGTAGGGGTTGCCCAGCAGCTGCCAGCCGGCAGCGGGGTCGCTACCCCGGCTGAGGGTGCCCGAGGGAACGGGGCCGTTGTTCAGCGTACCCACGAAATCAATAAGGGCCGTGTTGGGCGCGTTCACAGTGTAGCCGCGTGCCACCACCATCGGGTCGGCGGGGCCGGCGGGCGAGAACCAGCCTTTGTCAAAGGACGAGAAGTTCGACGTTACCGTGGCAATACGGCTCTGGTCGTAGCCAAACACCGTGGGGAAGGGCGTTACCGTGCCGGGGGTGGCGCTGGTGTTGTAGGCCGAATTGAAGGTGGGCGTGAAGCCAGGGGCATTCAGGTCGGCCATGGTGGTGTTGCTCACCGGAGCCGAGTAGTGGCGGTAGCCAATCGGGTTGCTGCTATTGATGTAGCGCTGCACCGTGGTGTTGCCCACTACCACGCCGCCCGTGTTCACCACGCCGGCCGTACCGGCCGCCGAGGAGAGCAGCGTGAAGGTGAAGCCGCCAGTGTTCAGGTTGCCCTGGTTCAGGTTCACGCCCTGGCTCAGGCTCAGCGCCTGGCTCAGGGTCACGTTGCTGGCGTTCTGTACACCCAGCGCCAGAATGGTGCCGGGCAGGCCGAGGCCCGTTACCTGGGCCGCGTTGCCGTTATAGATGTACTGCGCCAGGGGGCTGTAGGTGCGGGTGCCGGCCAGCAGTACCGCGCCGGTGGGCACGCCCGTGGGCGAAATCCCCAGGGCATCACAGATGATGAGCGTACCACCGGCCTGCAGGTCGAAGTTGCCGGTGCCGCTCAGAATCTGGCAGTTCTGGGCCAGAATGCCGCCGGCCTGAACCGTGAGCGTGCCGGCCGCCGTCAGCGGGCCAACCAGGGCGGCTACGCCGGTACCAGTGATGGTGACGTTGTTGTAATTGCCCGTAACGGGCGTGGGCGCGGCCAGCGTACCGGTGCTCACCGTCAGGTCGGGCAGGGAGGCGGCCTGGCCGTTACCGGTCAGGTTCACGGTGTAGGTAGCGCCGCTGGTGGCGTTCGAGCTGATGACCAGCGTACCGGCACGGGTGCCGGTGGTGGTGGGCATGAAGGTCACGCTCACCGTGGCCGTGCCGCCGTTGGCGGCCACCATGGTGGGGGCCGCGCCACTCACGGCGTAATCGCCGGTGGTGGTGATGCCGCTAATCGTGAGCGGGTCGGGACCGTTGTTAGTCAGCGTGAAGGCAATTGGGCTGCTGGTGGTGCTCACCGTCTGGTTGCCGAAGCTGTACGCGGTACCGCCGCTGGGGTAGCTGGCAGCGCCCTGCGTTACGGCCAGCGTGGGGGCCAGCGCCAGCGTGGTGAAGCTCACCGTGGCCGCGCTGGAAGTAGCGCCGCCGGTGCAGTTGCTCACAATGCTCACCATGTACGCCGTGTTCGGAGTCAGGCCGGTGTAGCTCACTGGCGAGCCGCTTACCGTTTGCGTGGTTACGGCCGGGTTGCCGGTAGCCGGGCTGAGGGTTGCGGTATAAGTAGTAGCCGTGCCGCTGGCCGTGAAGCTCACCGAAGCCGTGGTGCTGGTGATGCTGCCCGCCGTGAGGCCCGTGGGGGCGTTGCAGGTGGCCGCTGTGTAGTCGGCAATCTGCAGGTCGTCGATGTTGATGCGGGGGTTGGAAGCGACTGTGGTATTGGTGGTGCTGAAGCGCAGGCGCACCGCGCCGGGCACGTTCAGCGTGAACGTGTAGGGCGTGAGCGTGGCGGTGAGGGTAGCCGGGCTGCCGGGAGCCGCCATGAACGTAGCTCCTCCGTCGGTCGAGTATTCCACGGCCAGGTCAGCCCCGGTTTCGGTGCCGTACGAGGCGGCGCTGATGGTGACGACCCCGGCCCCGCCGGTCTTGTCGAAGCCCATGGTGATGGACCCACCGCCCCGCAGACGGGCGCCTTGGGTGTTGTTATACTTGTCGTTGGCCAGGCTGCCGAGCAGGGCCTGCACGAAGTCGTACGAACCGGTGCGCAGCGCCACCGCCGTGGCGGTAGCAGTGTAGGTACCCTGCGAGCCGGGCTCGAACGGCTCGAAGAAGCCGGCCGGAGCCGCTGTTACCGTCAGCGACTGCGGGCTGGAGGTGCCGTTAGGTGTGGTAA
>JALYUI010000744.1 GCA_030853845.1 Bacteroidota bacterium
CGTTGGCTCGCTGGTGGGAAAACAGCCGGCGGGCTGGGGGGAGTGGGCCGGCCCGTCCTGCTGCAACGAGGCATTGTATTGGCTACTCGGCTTTAGCGAACCGACAGTTGCTTTAGCTATCTAAAAAGGCCGAATCAGTTTTTGGTAGCAGTGATTTGTCCCCCATTGCGAGTCATTTAACGGGCATTCCCGCTACGTTTAGCGTATCCGCCTAAGTCGCCTAATAGGTTTAGCGAGAATTATTTTTTATTATCAGGATAAACAATTGATAGTCAATGGTAAAATTTACCAATATTTTTGGCAATTATGGCACGTTTCTTTCTACCTTTGGGTTATTAACGCGAACATCAGTTGGACTCATTAACCCCCCAGACCGCCATGAACGAGGCACCCAAAACCCCCAAGGAAGTAACCAAAAAGGCTAAAGTCGAAAGTTTCGACATTTCCCGCTCCGACGAAACGCTGGATTTGGCGAAGGACCTCGCCAAGTTCATCAAAGACAACAAGCTTAGCACAACCGTGCAGGGCAAGGAGTTTGTGAACGTGGAAGGCTGGCAGTACGCCGGCTCGCGCCTGGGCATCGTGCCCATCGTGGAGCACGTCATCAACGTGGGCAACACCGACGAGCTGAAATACCAGGCTAAAGTGACGCTGTTCGACATCCGCCACGGCGTGACCGTGGGCGCGGGCTTCGCCGTGTGCTCGAACAAGGAGAGCGGCAAGAAATTCTACCAGGAGTTTGCCATTATGAGCATGGCCCAGACCCGCGCCATCGGCAAAGCCTACCGCAACTGCCTGGCCTGGATTATCCGCGCTGCCGGCTACGAGCCTACCCCCGCCGAGGAGATGGACTACGACACCAACAAAGGCGCCGTAGCCGCCCCGGCTCCCGCCCAGTCCGTGCCGGCCATGCAGGTAGTGCCTTCGGTCGCCCCGGCCGTAGCTGCCGAAGCCCCGGCCACTGCCCCCGTGCAGTACGCCACGGCTTCGCAGAAAGAGGAAATCATCCGCCTGCTGAACCACCCGGTCATCACCCGCCCGGAGAAAACCAAGATGCTGCTCAACATCAACCGCCTCGATGAGGAGCGGGCCATCCAGTCCATCGCCAAGCTGCGCAAGGCGATTGACGACCGCGAGAATGGTGTGAAAGTGGCCGCATAAGGCTTGTCCTTTCTTACTTCTGCCAGCCCGGTGCCGCAAGGTGCCGGGCTTTTTTGTGGGCCAATTGCTGAACAGTCTTGTGTTGTGGAATGAAGGAAGATTAATAGTTGGCTAAGAACTCGACTATTTTCGTGAACTTGAACACAACTTTGCTTACCCTTCGCTACCACGCAGTCATGGCTTTTGCCATGGCGTTGTTCGACCGGCTAAAAAGGCAAGATTCATGACCCCAATTAAAAGGACTCTTCGCTTGGTGAAACGGACCCGCGCGGCGGTCATCTTCGCGAAGAACGTTCGTCCGCTGCTGCCTTATAACCGCAACCGCTACTTCCGATACCTGCACAGCGACGCGGACTCCCATACACCTTGGTACGGGGCGTCCTTTCAGTTAACTAGCGAAGCGCACAACATTTCGCAAGGGATAAACTTCGGGTTGCCCAAATTTCTAGACCACTACGAACCGTTTTTTAAGGAACTTGTCGCCCAATTCGATGACGGCTTGTGCTGGATTGTCACGCACGATAAGTACGACGATGTTTGGTTGCCGAACGACGAGCCCACGTTGCCCGCGCTGCGCGCCCTATTCACCCAACACCGGGTGCCCAACACCTTTCGGGGCGCCTTGCGGTTGACCAAGCAGGAGGTGCTCGCCTTTGCTCCGGAACTGCTGTCCTACCCCGCTGGCATCTTCAGCAGAAAAAGGTCTATGTACAGTAATGTGGACGTTTCCCATAGCAAACGGCCCATTGTCATCAAAATATCTTCTCATTTGAACGTAGACTTCCTGAGTACCGACCAAGCCCTCGTGCAAGTGGTAGTGAAGAACCATCGTTCGCCAGTCTTTACGATAAAGCCATACACTGGCACTTCCTTCTGAGCACACTACCAGGGTTTGGGCTGCCGGTGCTCGGCAGAAAACAATACACCTGCTCTCCCTGAACCACTAGCAACAGCCCGGTACACAGGTAGCATGCGAGGCGCTGCAATGCTTGGCGAGTTTACTAAACTCGTTCACCAATCAAAGTTCACGAAATTCTACTTTAGGATGAGTTTAGCAAACTGCTTCCCGAAAGCATTATTTCGGCTACATAGCCGGCTTAGAGAGTCTGCCAGGCAGGTAACCATCAGCCAGCCAGAACGGCAGTAATTTCGCCTCTTGCTCTCCTCCCCTGCCAAAACCTCGCCCCTGTCGCTGCTGAATTCAACTTGGGTTATTCAGCTTGACAAGCGCCTATTGTGTGGCCTTGTATTTTGAAGCTTTCAAGCTGAAAATGCCTGGACGACACGGGCAGCTTGGGCGACGCAATTGACTCGCCAACGAACAAGGCTGAACTTGTGTGGGACAATCGGGTTATGTGCCCACGGTTTTCGGTGGTGGTTCCTCTTAAGGGGCCGAGCTGCTGAAAATCCGGTTATCACATTTAATCAACAGGTAGCATACAGATGAAATCCACCCTCCTTCTCACGGCCGTGCTGGCTGCTTTTACGGTTCAAGCGCAGGCCCAGACCACCACCGCTACGCCGATGCGCGCGGCGGCCGACCAGATTGCGACCAAAAAAGGGCCGCTCACGGTGCAGCCCATCACGCACGGCAGCGTGGTGTTTACCTGGAACGGCAAGAACATTTATGTGGACCCCTACGGCGGGGCCGAAGCGTACGCCGGCCTGGCCGCGCCCGACATTATCCTGATTACCGATATTCACGGCGACCACCTGGACCCGAAGACACTGGCGGGCCTGTCGGTGGGCAAGGCCCTGATGGTAGTGCCGAAAGCCGTGGCCGATAAGCTACCGGCGCAGTACAAAGCGCAGGTCCGCATCCTGAACAACGGCCAGCGGCTCGACACGTTGGGCCTGACGATTTCGGCCATTCCGATGTACAACCTGCCCGAAGCCGCCGATGCGCCGCACCCCAAAGGCCGGGGCAATGGCTACGTGCTGGGCCTGGGCGGCAAAAACGTGTACCTGTCCGGCGACACCGAAGACATCCCGGAGATGCGCGCCCTGAAAAATATTGATGTGGCGTTTGTGTGCATGAACCTGCCCTACACCATGGATGTGAACCAGGCCGCGCAGGGCGTATTAGCCTTCAAGCCGGGCATTGTGTACCCCTACCACTACCGCGGCCAGAATGGCCTGAGTGACGTGGCCGCCTTTAAGAAAATGGTGAACACGGCCGACAAGAAAATTGACGTTCGCCTGCGCAACTGGTACCCGGCCGCCAAGTAAGCATCTGCGGTTTTGAAGAACGTCCTGTCAAGCCGCTGGCCTGGCAGGCGTTTTTCTTTTCGGCAGCCCCGTGGCTTAATTGGTTAGCGACAGCCGGCAGTACCTTCGCCCTATGCCCTCCTTCCCTGCCGAAACCTCGCCCCTTGCGCTGCTGCTCGAGCATTGGGGGCACGCGGAATTCCGGCCGGGACAGGCGGAAATCATCGATTCGGTTTTAAAAGGGCAGGATACGCTGGCGCTGCTGCCCACCGGCGGCGGCAAAAGTATCTGCTTCCAAGTGCCGGCGCTGGCGCGGCCGGGCATCTGCATTGTCGTGACCCCGCTGATTGCGCTGATGAAGGACCAGGTGGACAACCTGCGCAAACGGGGGCTGAAAGCCGAGGCCATTTACGCCGGCATGAGCCACCAGGAAATCGACCATGCGCTGGATAACTGCGTGTATGGGCGCAACGTGAAGTTTCTGTACGTGAGCCCCGAGCGGCTGCTCACGGAGCTGTTTCAGGTGCGGGTGGCGAAGATGAACGTGGGGCTGCTGGCCGTAGATGAGGCGCACTGCCTCTCGCAGTGGGGGTACGATTTCCGGCCGCCCTACCTGCGCATTGCCGAGCTGCGCGAGAAGCTGCCGGCCGGCACGCCGGTTATTGCCCTCACGGCCACGGCCACGGCTCAAGTGCAGGCCGACATCGTGGCGAAGCTGAAGTTTGGACCGGGCTCTCAGGTGTTTCGGCAGAGCTTCGCGCGGCCCCGCCTGTCGTACTCAGTGCTGCCTACGGAGGATAAATTGCGCCGGCTGCTGGAGGTGGTGCGCGGCGTGGGGCCGAATAAAACGGGCATCGTGTATGCCCGCACGCGACGGCAGACGGAAGACACGGCCGCTTTTTTGCAACAGCACCGCTTTGCCGCCGCTGCCTACCACGCCGGCCTGCCCGCCAACAAGCGCACCCAGGTGCAGCACGACTGGATTGCCGACAAAGTGCGCCTCATCGTGGCCACCAATGCCTTCGGCATGGGCATCGACAAGCCCGACGTGCGGCTCGTGGCCCACCTCGACGCCCCCGACACCCTGGAAGCCTACTACCAGGAAGCCGGCCGGGCCGGGCGCGACGGGCAGTATGCCTTCGCCGTGCTGCTGGCCGGGCCGGGCGATGCCGACGAGCTGCGCCGCCGTAGCAACCAGTCGTTTCCGCCGCTCGATACCGTACGGCGGGTGTACCAGGCGCTGGCCAACTACTCGCGCACGGCAGTGGGCGGCGGCGAGCTGGCCGCCTTCGAATTCGACTTACAGCAGTTTGCTGAAACCTACCGCATCCGGGCGGTGGATGCGCATAATTCGCTGAAGATTTTGCAGCGCGAGGGCTTCGTGCAGCTGAACGAGGCCGTGAACACCCCGGCGCGGGTGCACCTCATCATGAACCACCAGGATTTGTACGCCTTCCAGGTGGCCAATGCCCAGCACGACCAGCTCATCAAGGCGCTGCTGCGGCTGCACGGGGGCGAGCTGTTTGTCGACTTCCAGACTATTTCCGAAAACTCGCTGGCGACGCACTTGCGCCGCAGCGTGGTAGAGGTACGCCAGCAGCTGCGCTACCTGCACACGGCCGGCATTCTGCACTACCAGCCCAAGCAGGAGGCCCCGCAGGCGATGTTCACCACGCCGCGCTTTGATGCTCCCAAGCTGCCCCTCGACCAGGTGAAGATGACAGCCGCCCGCGACCTGGCCCGCGCCAAAACCCACGCCGTGGGCCAGTACCTGAGCGGTACCCGCTGCCGGCAGATTATCCTACTCACCTATTTCGACGAGCCCGACCCGGCCCGCTGCGGGGTGTGCGACATCTGCCTGGCCGAGAAAAAAGCCGCCCAGGCCGAGGCGCAGCAGCCGGCCCTGCGCGAGCCCCTGCTGGCCCGGGTGCGCCAGACCACGCCTTCGCCCCGCGAGCTGCTGGCCACCTTTCCGCCCGCCCAGGCCGCCGCCGTAACGGCCGCCGTGCGTGAGCTCGTGGACCGGGGCGAGCTGGCCTACGCGGCCGATGGCCGGCTGGTGGCGCCGGAGTAGCATGCTGTAGCGTGGACGCTGCGAGTCCGTGCGGCTGAACGACGGCTAC
>JALYUI010000768.1 GCA_030853845.1 Bacteroidota bacterium
TTACTTACGCGGTAGAGATGCTTCGGCAAACTCAGCATGACGTTCTACTACCACACGCAAGACGCTTCGCTACGCTCTGCATGACGTTCTTTCTTCATCCACTCCTCAATGATGCGGCGGCGGTACGTCAACCCCCGGTTCGGGCGCAAACTTGTTCACCCGCAGCCCGAGCGTGTCAATCACCGCCTGATACATCTCGTTCAAATCCTTGTTGTGGATGCTGTAGTAGCGGTAGCTGCGCTGAAACGTGGAATCGGTGACCT
Organism: Bacteroidota bacterium; assembly: GCA_030853845.1. Taxonomy (GTDB): domain Bacteria; phylum Bacteroidota; class Bacteroidia; order Cytophagales; family Hymenobacteraceae; genus Hymenobacter. The sequence continues at coordinate 264 of JALYUI010000768.1, forward strand.
GACGGCTCCAGAACAGCGCGTGCTGCTGCTCCCGGAACAGGGCTTTGGCCGAGTCGGGCGGGAGGCGGCTGTTTTCAACCTGGGTTTCGAGCACGTGCAGGTCGGCCAGCAGGGGCACCATTTTTTCGCGGGTAATGAGGTCGGCGGGGGCGGGCACTTCCTCGGGGCGCTGGCAGGCAGGCAGGGCCAGCAGAAGGGCGAGCAGAAGCAGGGTCGTACCCGGTAGGGCCGGGCAGCGGCGGCAAAAGGTTTTCACGCCGTGAAGTTAGTCGCGCGCCGTAGCTTCGCCGCTATGAACTCCCCCGTGCCCTCGGCCCTCACCGAACTGGTGCGCCGCCTGCGCCACCTCGAAATCCGCATCCGCAAGGCGGTGGAGGCCCAGCTGCAGGGCGACTTTCACTCCGTGTTCCGGGGTACGGGGCTCGAATTCGACGACGTTCGCCTGTATCAATATGGCGACGAGGTGCGTGCCATCGACTGGGCCGTATCGAGCAAGGGCCACGGCACCTTCGTGAAAACCTACAAGGAAGAAAAGGAACAGCAGGTGCTGGTGCTGCTCGACGTGAGCGCCTCGCAACTGGTAGGCGACGGCCAGCGCCGCAAGCTCGACGTGGGCCGCGACATTGCCGGCCTGCTGGCCCTGTCGGCCGCCCGGCAGGGCTCGGCTCTTGGCCTGCTGGCCTTCAGCGACCAGCAGGAGCTGTACCTGCCGCCGGGCAAGGGCACCCGCGCCGCCTACGCCCTCATTCGCCGCCTGTTTGCCCTGGAGCCGGTTTCGCCGCGCACGGGCGTGGCGGCGGGCATCCGGCAGGCCCTGGGGCTGCTGAAGCGGCGCACGCTGGTGGTGCTGGTGTCTGACTTTATCGACGGGCCATACGAGCGCGAGCTCACCATGCTGGCCCAGCGCCACGACCTGATTGTGGTGCAGTTGCTGGCCCCGCGCGAGCGCCACTTCCCGGCCCTGGGCATTGTGCCGCTGCGCGATGCCGAAACCGGCCGCGTGCGCTGGGTAAACACCTCCTCGGCCGGCTTCCGGGCCGACGTGGCCGCCGCCGCCGAGCGCCAAGAAGCCACCCTGGTGGGCCTCTGCCGCCGCACCCGCACCGGCTTCCTGGCTCTGAGCACCGAGGGCGATTTCGTGCCCCAGCTCGTGAATTTGTTCCGCCACCGGCAGCAGCGGGGGCGGCAGACGTAGGTCCAGGGGATACGGATAAAAAGGTGCGAAAACAGACAGGGGAGCTGCCGTTGGCAGCGCGAAACACCACGGCGGCGGCCTGCGCTTGTGCGGGTCGGCGGCCCAGGCCAGCAGGGCGTCGTCGGCGGGCACGCTCAGGGTCAGGGGCACCGGCCCGTGGCGCACCTTGGTGCTTATCCGGCCGCGTTGGTGGGTGGCCTGATGCACGCCGTAGTGGCAATGCAATACGGGCTATACGTGGCCGGCCACGAGCAATTCGGCGGAGAAGGACGCCATAAGGAAAGTGGAAGTTGAAGGAGGAGGGCGCGAAGTTACCGCGCTTCAATGAATTCAATGGAAGGGGGGCGCACTACCGGCAAGGTCGGTTTCTGCCGCAGCCGCCAAAGCGCTTTTGCCGGCCACAGGCCGCAGCCGGCCCCTACCTTTGGCCTGCCCCGGCCTGTGGCCGGCCCCGCCCGTTATGCCGAGTCGTGTCCTTTTACGTTGGTGCCGCCCGTGGCTGGCCGTGCTGCTACCGGGCCTGCCGCTGGCCGCCCAAATGCCCGCCCTGCCCGCGCCGCAGGGTCGTTTCCTGAAAGCCACCGTGCAGGTGGGCGAGCCGCTCGACTACGAGCTGCGCTACGCGCACGCCCCGGGCCTGGAAGTGGTGTTTCCCGATTCGCTGGCCCGCTACGCGCCGTTCGAGTACGTGGGCAAAACGTATTACCCCACCCGCACCCGGCACGGCATCAGCCTCGACCGGGCCGTGTACCACCTGCGCACTTTCCGGCTCGACTCGGTGCAGACCCTGGCCCTGGCCGTGGCCGTGCTGCAAGGCCCCGACACGCTGCTGGTGGCCGAGCGCGAGAGC
>JALYUI010000625.1 GCA_030853845.1 Bacteroidota bacterium
GCGCAGCGAAGCATCTCGCGTGTGGTAGTGACTCAATAGGATGAATTACTGCCACACGCGAGATGCTTCGCTACGCTCTGCATGACTTCCTTCTAATCTCGTCCTGCCCAGTCCTAGCCCGCCGCCCGCATCTGGCGGGCGGCCGTAACTTGCGGGGCGGCCCGGCGGCCGCGTTTCTTCCGTTCAACTTCAATCCGTCCCACCCCCGATGATTAACAAGCACCAGGCGACCCTCGATGCCGCCGTGCAGGCCCTGCACGGGCGCACGTTCTACGCCGCCTTCCCCGAAAACCCCTCGCCCGATATCTACGGGGCCGATGCCGACGCCCAGGGCCGCGCGAAGTTCGCCGCCATGCGCGGCCAGCACTTCACCGAGCTGATGCAGGGCGAGCCCCAGGGCTGGGCCGGCCAGGAAGAGTCGCCCTACGAGCAAAAGTCGCTCGACATCAAATACCCGTTCTATCAACCCGAAACGCTGGTGGCCAATGCTCAGGCCGCTTTTGGCGAGTGGCGCAAGCTGAAGCCCGCTCTGCGCGCGGCCCTGCTCACGGAGGCGCTGGAGGGCATGAAGAACCGCTTCTTCGAGATTGCCTACGCCACCATGCACACCACGGGGCAGGCCTACATGATGTCGTTCCAGGCCAGCGGCCCCCACGCCGCCGACCGCGCCCTGGAAGCCATTGCCGCCGGCTACGAGGAGCAGACCCGCTTCCCCGAAGAAACCCGCTGGGAGAAGCCCATGGGCAAGTACAGCATCACTCTGAACAAGACCTGGCGCGCCGTGCCCAAGGGCTTGGCTCTGGTCATCGGCTGCTCCACGTTCCCGACCTGGAACACGGTGCCCGGCATGTTCGCTAGCCTCGTGACCGGCAACCCCACCATCATCAAGCCCCATCCCAAGGCCGTGCTGCCCATTGCCATTGTGGTGGCGGAAGTGCAGAAAGTGCTGAAAGAAAATGGCCTGAACCCCAATATCTGCCAGCTGGCCGTTGATGCCGACGACCACCTCATTGCCAAAGACCTGGCTGAAAACCCCGCCATCAAGCTCATCGACTACACCGGCGGCTCGGCCTTCGGCGAGTACGTGGAGGGCCTGAAGGGCAAAACCGTCTTCACCGAGAAAACCGGCGTCAACAGCATCATTCTCGACAGCTGCGACGACCTCGACAAGGTGGCCCAGAACCTGGCCTTCTCCGTGAGCCTGTACTCGGGCCAGATGTGTACCGCGCCACAGAACTTCTTCATCCCCGCTGGCGGCGTGAAAGTGGGCGGCGAAATGGTGCCCTACGAAGACGTGGTGCAGAAGCTCGCGGCTGCCGTAACCGGCCTGGCAACCAACCCCAAGGCCGGCCCACACGTGTTCGGAGCCATCCAGAGCGCCGCCACGCACGACCGCGTGAAGCAGCTGGCCCTCGATGGCGGCCGCACCATTCTGGCCCACGGCACCATCGATAACCCGGTATTCCAGAACGCGCGCACCTGCTCGCCGAGCATCCACGAAATCGGCTCCGAGAACGTGGAGCAGTTCAGCCAGGAGCTGTTTGGCCCCATCATGCTCGTCATCAAAACGAAGGACACGCAGGAAAGCATCCACCTGGCGGCGCAGCTGGCCCGCGAGCACGGCGCCATTTCCTGCGGTGCCTACACGACCGACTCCGCCATCAAGGAGCAGATTATGGACGAGATGAGCCTGGCCGGCACGCCCGTCAGCTTCAACCTCACCGGCGGCATCTACGTGAACCAGAACGCCGGCTTCTCCGACTTCCACGTAACCGGCGGCAACCCGGCCGGCAACGCCAGCTTCACCAATCCCGAGTTCGTGATTAAGCGCTTCACCTGGGTGGGTTTCCGCGAGCCGGCGGCTTAATCAATTAACAGTTAACAGTTAACAGTGAGCAATTATCAATGAGGAGAATATTGTTAAATGCTCACTGTTAATTGTTAACTAAAAAAAGGGCCGCCGCTTCGGAAGAAGCGGCGGCCCTTTTTTTAGTGGCCTTTGCTGAATTTGTAGTGGTGGTTGGCCTTGGCCGTTTTGAATTTCTCGGGCGAGTGCGGATTCAGGTCGATAACCGGGCGGACGTTTTCCTTGCGGAAGTGGGCCTTGTCGTTGCGGCCCTTGCCGGCCTCGGAGGTGTGCTTAAAAGCGCGCTTGACGTTGCCTTTGGGGCGATTCTGGCCCACGGCCACGCCGGCCGAGCCGAGCAGGAGGGTAATGAGGAGGAGGTGAAATAAATTTTTCATGACGGAAATGACAATAGGATAAAATGGGAGACAAAAGCGGCTAAAAGTTTCAAGAGCTGCGACTTATCCGCTGCCATAGCCTTGTACTGCCTTCTTTTCAAAAAGGATGCCACTGAATAGGTGATTCCCCAGCGGGCGGCCCCGCGTGGGCCGCTAGCCGGCCAGCGTGCGGGGCAGGCCCAGCTCGCGGGCCAATGGCGCGGCCCCCGACTGCCAGAGCGCGGCCAGCACGGCGTTGGCAGTCTCGGCCAGCTCCAGGTGCAGGTCTTCGTGCAGGTGCTGGGTTTGTTTCAGGGTTTCGTGGGTGCGCCGGGCCAGGTGCTGGAGCAGGGGTTGGGTGGGGCCGTGCAGGCGGGCGGTGGTGGCGGCCTGGTGCCGGAACACGTTGTGCAGCAGCCGCCAGCTCAGCTCGGTTTCGCCAAACTGGTCGCCGGTTATTTTGGTGTGGTAGGCCAGCCGGGCCTGGAGCTGCCGCAGAATCACGAGTAGGTCGTTGGGAGTGGGGTGGAAGCCGCGCACCGGGTCGTCGACCTGGGCGCGCAGGGCGGCGCGGCGGGTTTCAAGCGCGTCGGGGCCTTCAATTAGGCGAAAGGCCAGCTGTTCGGTGAGGACGGCATCCTGAGCCACGAGGCGGGCCAGGAGCTGGTCTTTTTCTTTCTCGGGCAGGCTGAAAAGGGCGCGGCGCAGGTCGGGTGGGAGGGCAGGCATGGGGAAGTGGACACGAGGTATCAACCCCAAAATAACGTTGTCTACGCCATGCGCCAAGCCCGAGTAATGCGCCAAGCACTGATGCAGGCAATTATTGCCAGCAAAAAGGTGGGAGCACGCCAATCGGATTGCAGTATTAGCTGCCAGTATTCAGTTACAGTATTGTCAAAACGAGCCCAGAACGGTATCGGCGGTGGGGGAGGTGGATGGGCGTAGATAACGTCGTTACAAAGAAGGCAACCTCCAATAATTCTAACTGATGGGTCTGGAGGGTCTTTAAATGCATAGAGAGTTGTGGGTATGTGGTGTATATCGAGCCAGAATTTTCTTGCCTTTTCCTTTTCTAATATATTCAGCACGGAAACGAGGTTTCTGTAGTAAGAAGCCGACGAGAAATGGACGCGTATCCCACCGCCATGAACTGAGTCAGCCATGAAGGTGTGGATTGCCTGCTCAACACGAGTTTGTTCCTGTTTCTCGGCAGTGACCCTTCCTGTGAAATAAGCATCACTCCATGCGCAGGTCTTACATACAGTGCTAGGATTGGGTAGTTCAAATCGGATGGTAGGTTTCTCATTCCGAGGAGGGTATAAAGGCATAGCTAGCTGTATCACCACTTTCCTGCTCAAATTTTCCTGCCACGGGCGCAGCGCCAGGCAGCCTACCAGCAGTAGGCCCGCCAGCGCCAGCAGACCCGGCGGCAGCAGCAGCGGACGGCGGTAGCGGCGCGAGAAGTGAAAATCAGGCATGATGGAGCAAGGGAACGGCGTTGGGAACGATGCTAACGCCCGAAACGCGCGGAAAAGTACGCGCCCGGCCAACAATTCGCGTACTGCGGTAGTCTGCCTCGTCCCGACCTTATTTGCATGAAGCTATTTCGATTTCTGCGGCGCGGACTGGGGCTGATACTGCCAGCGCTGCTGCTACACCCCGCCACCCTCGCCCAAACGCCCGCCGACACCGCCCGCGCCGTGGCCCTGCCC